>NZ_JBEYWK010000024.1:0-123303 GCF_040644415.1 Streptomyces sp. NPDC046985 | reverse complement strand
CTACGCCACACCGCCCGCGACTGGCGAAGACCCCTGGCCGCCCTCGGCATCACCGAATGAATCCGGACAGACGTCGAACATGCAAGGGACCCTGGGGTGCCAGCCGCGGCGCCGCGCGTGCCGGACGGGGGGCCGCGCGGGTAGCGCACGCCGGGTGCGTCACGCCGGGGCGGCGGAGGGCCGGGGATCAGGTGGGGCCGGGCTCGGGTAGGGGCGGGCTCAGGTAGGGGCGGGGCCGGGCTCGGGCGGAGCCGGGTCGGTCAGGACCAGTCCCGGCCCGAGCGGCCCCGCTTCCTGTCCGAGCGCTGCTTCTTCTGCCGGAGCCGTCGCTCGTTGACGCCGCGCGGGACGCGGGTCGGGCGGCGCTGCCGGGGCGGCGGGGCGGTCGCCTCGGCGAGGAGCGCGGCCAGGCGCACGGCGGCGGTCTCGCGGTTGCGCCACTGGGAGCGGTGCTCGGAGGCGCGGACGACGACGGTCCCGTCCACCAGCCGGCCCGCCAGCCGCTCCAGGGCGCGCTGCTTCCACACCTCGGGCAGCGATGTGGTGCGGGCGAGGTCGAAGCGCAGCTCCACCTGGGAGTCGCTGGTGTTGACGTGCTGCCCGCCGGGCCCGGAGGACCGCGAGAAGCGCCAGACCAGCTCGGCCTCGGGCAGCGCTACGGAACCGCGGATGAGGGGAGGACCGGACATGCCGTCCATCTTCCCCCGCCGGTCGGGTTCACGGCACGGGATTTACGCGGCCTTCCCCCGCCGGTCCGGTTCACGGCACGGGATTTACGCGGCGCCCGCGCCGGCCGCCGACACGCCCCGCCGGCTCACACCGACTCCGGTACGGGCGTCTCGGCCGGGACGGCGTGCTTGGGGGCCCGCGCCGTCACCATCAGGCCCGCCGCCAGTCCGGCCAGCAGCATGACCGCGGCGGCCCACCAGATGGCCACGGTGTAGCCGTGCACGACGCCCTCCGGGACCACCCGGGCCCGGTCGGCGGGGCCGCGCACATGGGCGGCCACGTACGTCGCAGCGCTGGTCGTGGCGACGGTGTTGAGCAGGGAAGTGCCGATCGAACCGCCCACCTGCTGCGCGGTGTTCACGGTCGCCGAGGTCACGCCCGCGTCCCGCGGCGCCACGCCCGCGGTGGCGGTCGCGAACACCGGCATGAACGTCAGGCCCATGCCGAGCCCCATCAGCAGCAGCGCGGGCAGCACCTCGGCGGTGTACTGCGAGACGACCGTCAGCCGGGTCAGGAGCAGCAGACCGCCCGCGGCCAGCAGCATGCCGGGGACCATCAGCGCCCGGGGCGCGACGTGTTGCAGCAGCCGGGCGGAGATCTGCGTGGAGCCGACGACGATCGCGGCGGTCAGCGGCAGGAACGCCAGCCCGGTCTTCAGCGGCGAGTACCCGAGGATGTCCTGGAGGTAGTACGTCAGGAACAGGAACAGCCCGAACATGCCGATCACGGCCAGCAGCATGGTCAGGAAGCAGCCGGCCCGGTCGCGGTCCCGGAGGACGTGCAGCGGCAGCAGCGGCGCCGGCGCCCGGGTCTGCCACCACACGAACGCCGCCAGCAGCGCCGCTCCCCCGGCGAACAGGCCCAGCACCAGCGGGTCCGTCCAGCCGCGCGGCTGGGCCTCGCTGAACCCGTAGACCACGGCCACCAGGCCGCCGCAGCCCAGCGCGGCACCGAGCGCGTCCAGCCGCGCCCCGGCCGTGCCCGGCCGCTCGCGCAGCAGCGCCAGGGCGCCGAGCACGGCGACCACGGCGATGGGCACGTTGACGTACAGGCACCAGCGCCAGTCGAGGTACTCGGTCAGCAGGCCGCCGACGATGAAGCCGATCGCCGAGCCGCTGCCCGCCAGGGCGCCGTAGATGCCGAACGCCTTTCCGCGCTCTCGCGGGTCGGTGAACGTCGTGGTCAGCAGGGACAGCGCGGAGGGGGCGAGGAGGGCGGCGAAGGCGCCTTGCAGGGCGCGGGCGCCGAACAGCACGCCGGAGGAGGAGGCGGCGCCGCCGAACGCGGAGGCGGCGGCGAAGCCGACGAGGCCCACGACGAACGTGCGTTTGCGCCCGACCAGGTCGGCGACCCGGCCGCCCAGCAGGAGCAGCCCGCCGAAGGCGAGGGTGTAGGCGGTGACGACCCACTGCCGGTTGGCGTCCGACATGTGCAGCGCGTGCTGCGCGGAGGGCAGCGCGATGTTCACGATGGTCGCGTCCAGGACCACCATGAGCTGCGCGAGGGCGATCACCACCAGCGCCCACCAGCGGTGGGGGTCTTCCTCCCGGGCGTGCCGGGGGTGGTGGTGGGCCGGGCGTCTGGCGAGCAGACCGCCCGCGCGTCCGCCCTGGTGGCGATGTACGGAGGTGTCACCTTTTCGGGTGATACTCATTTCGCCACCCCACCACGGATCGAACGGCGTCGCATCCCCGCGCCGGTGGCGCTGACCATGCCGTCCGCGCCGTCCGCGGAGGGTGCGTCGCCCGGGAGGGGGCGTTGTCAGTGGCGGGGTGCAGTATGGGCGCATGGCGAGGAGAGCGGGCGGCGGACCGCCGGGCAAGGGTGCGGTGCGGGCGGCGCGGCGGCCCGAGGTGCGGCTGCCCGACCTGGAGGCTTACGACGGCGGTCTGGCGCCGGACGGGGACTACGACGGGCTGGAGTTCCGGGGCGCGGACCTCACCGGGCAGGACGGCGCCGGGGCGCGGTTCATGGACTGCGCGCTGCGGGAGTGCGCGCTGGACGACGTCTCGCTGCGCCGCGCCCGCCTGCTGGACTCGGCGCTCACCGGCGTGCGCGGGGTGGGGACCGACCTGGCCGAGGCGACCCTGCGGGACGTGGAGCTGACCGACGCCCGCCTCGGCGGGACGCAGATGCACGGCTCGGTGCTGGAGCGGGTCTGGATCCGGGGCGGCAAGATCGATTTCCTGAACCTGCGCAAGGCGACTCTCCGGGACGTCGTCTTCGAGGGCTGCGTCCTGGTCGAGCCGGACTTCGCCGGCGCCCGGCTGGAGCGGGTGGAGTTCGCGGACTGCGCGCTGCGGGGCGCCGACTTCACCGCGGCGGCGCTCACCGACGTGGACCTGCGCGGGGCGTCCCCGCTGGAGATCGCGGACGGGACGGACCGGCTCGCGGGCGCGGTGATCAGCCCCGGTCAGCTCCTCGACCTCGCCCCGGTGCTGGCGGCACGGCTCGGCATCCGAGTCGAGGGATAGGGGTCAGGGAGTAGGGATCAGGGGTCGAGGGGGAGGGTCCGCCGCCGGAGTCGGGCGCGGGGCGGCGCCGTGCAGCGCTGCCGGTGACGCGGACCCGCCCGAGCGGGCGGGCGGAGGGACCGGGAGGCGGTCGGGGCACGCGCAGGACGTGGCCAGGGCACGGCGCGGACGGCGCGGACGGCGCGGACGGCGCGGACGGCGCGGACGGCGCGGACGGCGCAGCAGAACGTCAGGGCACGCGCGGGAAGCGGGCCTGGAGGGACCAGATCGCCGGGTTCTCGCCCAGGTCCTCGTGCATGTCCGCCAGGTCGGCGATCAGGTCGTGCAGGAAGTCCCGGGCCTCCCGGCGCAGATCGGCGTGGGAGAAGGTCAGCGGGGCCTCCTCGGCCGGCATCCAGTCGGCCTCGACGTCCACCCAGCCGAAGCGCCGCTCGAAGAGCATGCGGTCGGTGGACTCGGTGAAGTCCAGTTCGGCCCGCTGCGGGCGGGACGCGCGGGAGCCGGCCGGGTCCCGGTCCAGTCGCTCCACGATGTCGCACAGCGCCCACGCGAAGTCCAGCACCGGCACCCATCCCCAGGCGGTGGCCAGCTCGCGGTCCGTCTTGCCGTCGGCCAGGTACACGTCGCCGCAGAACAGGTCGTGGCGCAGGGCGCGCACGTCAGCGCGCCGGTAGTCCGTCTGCGGCGGGTCGGGGAAGCGGTTGGAGAGGGCGTAGCCGATGTCGAGCACGTAGGCGATGGTGTCACGGCCGCCGCATAGGATCGCGCCCGTGCCCCGCTCCGTACCGGTCGTCCGAACCGCCCTCGCCCTCGCGGTTCTGCTCCCCCTCGCTCTGACCGGGTGCGACGGCGGCGTCCACGGCACACCGGGCGGGTACGGCCTGCACGATCCGTACTTCCCCCGCGCGGGCGACGGCGGGTACGACGTCGCCCACTACGGCCTGACCCTCGCCTACGACCCGGCCCGTCACCTGCTCACCGGCACGGCGGTGATCACGGCCCGCGCGACCCAGGATCTCTCCGCCTTCGACCTCGACCTGAAGGGCCTTCAGGTGCGGAGCGTCGACGTCGCGGGCGAGGGCGCCGCCTTCCAGCGGGCCGGCCAGGAGCTGACGGTCCGCCCGCACCACGACCTGGACCGGGGCGAGACGTTCCGCACGACCGTCCGCTACGCGGGCGCCCCGGAGACGCTCACCGACCCCGACGGCTCGAAGGAGGGCTGGCTGCGCACCGCCGACGGCGCGCTGGCGCTCGGCGAACCGGTGGGGTCGATGGCCTGGTTCCCGGGCGACGACCACCCCTCGGACAAGGCCGCCTACGACATCGCCGTCACCGTTCCGAAGGATCTCCAGGCCGTGTCCAACGGCGAGTTGGCGTCCACGGCGACGGCCGCGGGCCGCACGACGTACCGGTGGCACGAGGCCGAGCCGATGGCGAGCTATCTCGCCACGGTCGCGATCGGCCGCTTCACCGTCAGCCGCTCGACGCTGAAGGGCGGCCTGCCGCTGTACACGGCCGTCGATCCCACCCAGGCCGCGGCCAGCCGCGCGGCGCTCGCGGAGCTGCCCGGGATCCTCGACTGGGAGCAGCGCGTTTTCGGCCCGTACCCGTTCTCCTCCGCCGGCGCGATCGTCGACCGCCCCAAGGACGCCGGTTACGCCCTGGAGACCCAGACCCGGCCGGTCTTCCCCGGCGCCCCGGACACCCGCACGCTCGTCCACGAACTCGCCCACCAGTGGTACGGAGACTCCGTCACCCCGGCGACCTGGCAGGACATGTGGCTGAACGAGGGCTTCGCGACGTACGCGGAGTGGCTGTGGGACGAGGACCACGGCGGGCCCACCGCCCAGCAGACCTTCGACCGGCTCTACGACGACGCCTCCGCCGACGACCCGGTGTGGTCCTTCCCGCCGGGCCGCCCCAGCGACGCGGCCCACATCTCCGACCGGCCCGTCTACGCGCGCGGCGCGATGGTCCTGCACAAGATCCGCCAGACGGTCGGCGACGTCGCCTTCCTCGGCATCCTCCGCGGCTGGGCCGCCGCCCACCGCCACGGCAACGCCTCCACCGCCCAGTTCACCGCCTACGTCGAGCAGCAGGCGCCGGGCGACGACTTCGGCGCGATCTGGCGGGACTGGCTGTACGGGGACGGCAGGCCGGCGCACCCGTGAGCGGGCCCCGCAGTGGCCTACAGGCACCGGCGGGCCCGCAGCGGTCTTCAGGCACCTTCGGCCAGTTCCCGCCGCGGCCTTCAGTCGCCTTCGGCCAGTTCCCCCAGTTCCCGCAGTTCCCGGCGCAGCACCGCGCAGGGGCGGCCGAGCGCGCGGTCGGGGCGGTGGTCGACGACCCGGTAGCCGAGCGCGGTCCAGAAGGCGAGGGCGGCCGCGTTGCCCTCCAGGACGGCCAGCCGCACGGCGGTACGGCCCGCGGCGCGGAAGCGGTCCTCGACCAGCCTGACCAGCCCCCGTCCGTGCCCGCGCCGACCGAGGGCGGCGTCGACCATCAACAGGCCGATCCACGGGTCCGGGTCGGCCGGGCCGGGGTGGTGGGCGAGCGTGACGGCGATCCCCACGAGCCGTCCCTCGCTGCGGGCGAGCAGCACCTCCGTGCCGGGCCCGGCGAGTTCGTCGGCGAGCGCCGCCGCGACCTGCTCGGGACGGATGTCGTCCGGGTCGGGGAACTCCCCGCTGAGCGCGTGGAAGTCGCGCTGCGAGGCGTAGAGCGCCGTGAGTTCGGTCAGCAGCTCACCCGGCAGACCGTGGTCCGGTGAGACGGAGAGGGACTCGATGATCACGGGGGCACGGTAGCGCGAGCGGCGCGGCGCGGGACCGAGCGGCGCGGGTCGGCGCCGCGCGCGGCGCGCGGGCGCCGCCGACCCGGGGGGCGTCTCCGAGAGACGCCCCCCGGACTGCTGTCGTGTCAGACGTTGACGCCGAAGTCCTGGGCGATGCCGGACAGGCCCGAGGCGTAGCCCTGGCCGACCGCGCGGAACTTCCACTCCGCGCCGTTGCGGTACAGCTCGCCGAAGACCATGGCGGTCTCAGTGGCCGCGTCCTCCGACAGGTCGTAGCGGGCGATCTCGGCGCCGCCGGCCTGGTTGACGATGCGGATGTAGGCGTTGCGGACCTGGCCGAAGTTCTGGCCGCGGTTCTCGGCGTCGTAGATGGAGACCGGGAAGACGACCTTCTCGACGTCGGCCGGGAGCGTCGCCAGGTTGACGTTGATCGCCTCGTCGTCGCCGGCGCCCTCGCCCGTGCGGTTGTCGCCGGTGTGGACGATGGAGCTGTCCGGGGTCTGCTTGTTGTTGAAGAACACGAAGTGGCCGTCGGAGTACACCTTGCCCTGCGGGTTGACCGCGATGGCGGAGGCGTCCAGGTCGAAGTCCGTGCCGGTGGTGGTGCGGACGTCCCAGCCGAGGCCCACGGTGACGGCGGTCAGACCCGGAGCTTCCTTGGTCAGCGAGACGTTGCCGCCCTTGGACAGGCTTACAGCCATGGTTTGGGAGTCCCTTCCCTCGGTACGTGTGCGGACGAAGTTACCGCCACTGGGAGGAACGCCCAGAAGGGTCCCCGCGGTTCCGGATCTCTTTACCCTTTTCCCCTCGGATTTCCCCGCGGATGACCCGTGCTTTACCCGGTCCGCTCAGCCGCGGCGCGCCGCCCGGTCGGCGGTCCGGGCCAGCCGGGAGGTGCGGGCGGCGAGGCCGGCCGTGGCCACGCCCGAGCCGACGTGACCGCCCGCCCAGCCCAGGCCGGTGGAGCGGTCCGGGCCGACGGCCGCGCGCCCGTCGCGCGGCACGCCGAGGACACCGAGGACACCGAGACCGCCGGGGCCGTGCCGCTCACCGAGCCGCTCATGGCCGGCCGCTAGCCCTTGCGGAGGGCCGCTGTCTCCCTCGGACTCCGTGTTCTCCCACGGCCCCTGACCAGCGGATAGCAGCCCAGGCCGATCAGCACGGCGGTGAAGTGGCCGAGGTCGGTGAAGGTGCGCTCGGTCAGCAGCCGCGCCCCGGACAGCACGAGCACGACGGCGAGATAGCCGTACCGCCACCCCCCGGGGATCCGGTAGGTCAGCACCCCGATCACGCCCGCCAGCGCGTAACTCACGCCCACGTCCAGCGAGTCGGCGGCGGACTCGGGCGCCAGGCCGCTCCAGATCGCCCACAGCAGCGCGCCCTCGCTGATCAGCGTGGCCAGCACGTGCGCGGCCACGCACACCACCAGCCAGCGCAGCGTGCCCAGCCACCGCTCCGCCGGGGCGTGGAAGACGGTGAACAGGGCCGCGTACGGCAGCCAGCGGCCGCTGGGGATCCACATGGCGCTGGCGAACAGCACCCGCAGCGGGCTGTGCGCCAGCTCGTGCAGGTTGGTGGACCGCTCCCGCAGGAAGACCTGCTCGAACTGCGTGGACATCCGGTGCAGGGCGACGGTGGTGAGGAACAGGACCAGCAGCCAGACGTACGTCCCCGGGGCGCTGCGCACGTACGCCGCCGCCGCCCGCAGTCCGCGCCGCATCAGGATGACCCCGTTCACACGCGCCAGTATGGTCGGCCGGGCGAGCGAAACGCCTGCGGAGCCGGCCGCCTCCCCGCCCGCGCCGGGCGGCCGGCCGCCTCCCGCGCGGGTGACACGCCGCCGGACGGCCCATCCGGCAGTCCAGAGGGTGATCGGGTCATAGCGTACAGAATATGACGAAACGCCACATCTCTCTGCTGGTCTGCGCGGCCGCGCTCGTCGGCTCCGGCGTCGCGGCCGCCGCACCGGTCTCCGTGCCCAGGGTGCTGCTGGTGCACCCGGGCGAGTCGATCCAGGCGGCGGTGAACTCCGCCCACACCGGGGACACGGTCCTGGTGCTGCCCGGCACCTACCGCGAGAGCGTCAGGGTGACGGTGCCCGGCCTGACCCTGCGCGGCGCGGGCCGCCGGGCCACCGTCCTCGAACCGGCCGCCAAGGCCTCGAACGAATGCGCCAAGCGCGGCAACGGCATCTGCGTGACGGGCACCAGGACCACGCGCCTCACCGGCGTCACCGTCGCCGACCTGAAGCTGACCGGCTACTCCCGGGCCGGGCTGGCCGCGGTCGGCGCCGACCGGCTGACCGTGCGCGACGTCAGCTCCGAGAAGAACGGCGTGTGGGGCTTCGCCGAGGAGCGCTCCCGGCGCAGCAGCTACCAGGGCGACCTCGCCCGCGACAACGGCGACGCGGGCATCTTCCTGGCCAACACGATCACCGCCGAGCAGGGCGCCGTCGACACCCAGGGCACCGTCGTGGCCCACAACCGGCTGGAGGGCAACCGGATCGGCGTCACCGTCCGCCGGCTGCGCAACCTGACCGTCCTCGGCAACGTCGTCGACGGCAACTGCGCGGGCGTGTTCCTCGTCGGCGACGAGAACAAGCCCAGGGCCGGGGCGATCTCCGTGCGCGGCAACCGGGTGACGGCGAACGACAAGTACTGCCCCAAGACCGCGCGGCTGCCCTTCCTCCAGGGCTCCGGCATCGTCCTGACCGGCGTCGAGAAGAGCCAGGTCACCGGCAACGTCGTCGCCGGCAACTCGGGCACCTCCCCGCTGTCCGGCGGCATCGTGCTCTTCAAGAGCTTCGTCGGCGCCCCCAGCGAGCACAACCGCGTCAGCGGCAACTGGCTGAGCGGCAACGCCCCCTCCGACCTGTCCGACCAGGAAGGCCCGGGGCACGACAACGCCTTCGACCGCAACTCCTGCCGTTTCTCGATGCCCTCGGGGATGTGCTGACCCCGTAGGCAGTCCCCTCGGCCGGCGGCGGACCGTGCGACCGGCACGGCTCGCCCGCCCCCGAGGCTCACCCCCGCACCCTCGTGCACCCCGCACGGCTCACCCCGCAAGGAAGGAAGGCGGCGCATGACGACCGTCCAGACCGCCCAGACCGCTCAGACCGCCCCGCCGCCGTCCATGCGGCTGAGGGAGCTCGCGTTCGGGGCGGCGTGCGCCGCCGCCCTGCGCGCGGCGGCCCGGCTCGGCGTGGCCGACGCCCTCGGCGACTCCCCGACGGCGGTGGAGGACCTCGCCGCCGCGGTCAAGACCGAACCGAAGCCGCTGCGCCGCCTGCTGCGGGCGCTGACCTGCTACGGCCTCTTCACCGAGCAGCCCGACGGCGCCTTCGCGCACACCGACATGTCCCGCCTGCTGCGCGAGGACGACCCGGGCAGCCTGCGCAACATCGTCCTGTGGTGCACCGAGCCGTGGACCTGGGCGGCCTGGCCGAAGCTGGACGAGGCCGTGCGCACCGGGCACAACGTGATCGAGGACCTGTTCGGCAAGGAGTTCTTCGTCTACCTCAACGAGGACGCCCCCGAGTCGGCGGACGTCTTCAACCGGGCCATGACGACGTCCAGCAAGCAGTCCGCGCAGGACGTGGCCGAGCTGCTGGACCTGTCCGGGGCCGACTCGGTCGCCGACATCGGCGGCGGCCAGGGGCACGTGGTGGCCAGCCTGCTGGAGAAGTACCCGAGCATGCGCGGCACTCTGATGGACCTGCCGCGCGTGGTGGACAACGCCGACCCGCGGCTGCGCGAGGGCGGCTCGCTCGCGAGCCGGACAAGCATCGTGCCCGGCGACTGCCGCGAGGCCGTCCCCGTCTGCGCCGACGTCTACATCATCAAGAACATCCTGGAGTGGGACGACGAGTCCACCGCCCGCTGCCTGCGCAACGTCATGCGGGCGGGCGGTCCCAAGGCGCGGGTCGTGGTCATCGAGAACCTCGTCGACGACACCCCGTCGATGCGGTTCAGCACGGCCATGGACCTGCTCCTGCTGCTGAACGTCGGCGGCGCCAAGCACACCACCGACTCCATGGTGCGCAGGCTGGAGGCGGCGGGCCTGGTCATCGACGACATCAGCCCCGTCAATCCCTTCCTGCACGCCTTCGACTGCACCGTCCCCGCCTGACGGCCGCAGCCTCTCGGGGGACACGCCGGGCCCGGCCCGGACGTCCCCGGACACCGGTCGCCGGGCCCGCGAGCATCGCGGGCCCGGCGGCCGGTGTGCGTCCGGGGCCCCTCGGGCGGGGCCGCTGTGCTGGGTCAGCGAGCGGCCTCGCGCTCCCAGAGGTAGAAGCGCTGCGCCATCGCGTCCTTCGGCGAGCGCCAGGTCTCCGGGTCGTACGCGCTCACGTACGCCGTGAGCCGCTCGCTGATGCCTTGGAACTCCGGGTGGCCGGTCACCTTGGCGATGGCCGGGCCGGGGTCCCGGTCGGCTTCGACGAGGTGCATGTACACATCGCCGAACTGGAAGAGACTGCGCCGGTTGACGCCGATCAGGTGGGGCAGCTCCCCCCGGTCGGACTCCTCGAAGATCTTCGCGATGTCCGGGGCCGAGCCCGGCGCCATCCGGGCCACGATCAGGGCCTGGTGCATGAACCCTCTCCTGTCCTTTCCTTTGTCTTCCGGTCTTTTCCTGTCCTTACGACCTGTCCTGTCCTTACGGCCTGTCCTGCCCCTAGGTCCCGCTCAGTCGGCGGTCAGGGCCGGCTCGGCCCGGCGTGCGGCGGCGGCCTGCTCGATCTTGTCGCGGATCAGCTCCATCTGGACCTTGGAGTTCCGGTTGATGTTGTCCGTCATCCAGGCGTCGTCGACCGGCGCGTCGGGCTTCATCGCGAAGTCCTGGGTCCAGACCATCCGGGTGCCGGCGGGCGTCTCCTCGTAGCGCCACACGATGTTCATGTGGGCGAACGGGCCGGTCTCCACCCGGCGCGCCCTGACGGTGAGCGTGTCCCGGTCCGGCTCGCGCTCGGAGACCCAGCTCCAGACCGTGCCGTTGTCGTCCGGGTGCATGGTCAGCCGGAAGGTGCACTTGGCGCCCTCCTGGGACAGGATCTCGGCGGAGGCGTACTCGCTGAACAGCCGCGGCCAGTTCGCCACGTCGTTGGTCATGTCCCAGACCAGGTCCAGCGGCGCCTTGACGGTGATCTCGTTCTCGGTGTGTCCGGCCATCTCACGCTCCTGCCATCAGAGTGCTGTTGACGAGGTCGAGGAACTTCCGGGGCGTCTTGCAGCGCTCCGCGTCCGGCGGCATCGGCATGCCGTGACGGTTCTCCAGCTCGCCCACGATGCCGAGCAGGCCGAGCGAGTCGATGCCCAGCTCCTCGAAGCCGATGTCGGGCCGGTCCGTCAGCTCCTTAGGGCTGACGGTCACCCCGGCCGCCTTCTTCATGAGTTCGGACAGTTCTTCCACGGTGATGCGGTCACTCATGCGTTCCACTCCTTTGTGCTCCCGGTTGCTTACCGAGGGGCCCGGCCGCTTCCGGCCGCCTCGCTAGGAGGCGTCGGCGCCGCCGTGCCGCAGCACCAGCGCCGAGTTCGAGCCCATGAGTCCCCTGCTGAGGATCAGTGCCGTGCGCACCTGCGCGGGGCGCGCGGCGCCGGTCACCAGATCGAGGTCATGGCAGACCTCGGGGACGTTGGGGGTGGGCGGGATCAGGCCGTGCTCCATGGCGAGCACCGCCGCCGCCGCGTCCAGCACCGGCGCCGCGCAGTACGCGCGGCCCGTTCCCGTCTTGGGCGCCGTCACCGGCGCCCGCCGGCCGTGCGCGCCCAGCACGTCGGCGATGGCCAGCGCCTCCGCCCGGTCCGCCTCGGGCACGCCCAGGGCGTCGGCGAAGACGACGTCGACCTCCTCCGGCGCGCAGCAGGCGTCCGCCAGGGCGCCGCGGATCGCCTCCGCCAGCCCCTCCCGGGACTGCTCCCAGCGGGAGGCGCCGGTGAAGGTCGACGCGTGCCCGGCGACGAACGCGCGCACGGGCACGCCCCGCTCGCGGGCCGACTCCTCCGCCTCCACCACGAGCATCGCGCCGCCCTCGGCCGGCACGAAGCCGCACGCCTCCCGGGTGAACGGCCGGTACGCCCGCTCCGGGTCGGTCACGGCGCTCAGCTCGGCGTAACCGAGCTGGCAGACCATCGAGTACGGGGCCAGCGGCGCCTCGGTGGAGCCCGCCACGATCACGTCCGTGCCGCGCTGCACGGCGCGTCCCGCGTGCGCGAGCGCGTCCAGCCCGCCCGCCTCGTCGGCGGCGACCACCGAGCACGGCCCCTTGAAGCCGCGCCGGATGGAGATCTGGCCGGTGCTGGCCGCGTAGAACCAGGCGATCGACTGCCAGGGGCCGACGTAGCGGCTGCCCTTGCCCCAGAGCTTCTGCAGCTCGCGCTGGCCGAACTCGCCGCCGCCCGAGCCCGCCGCGGTCACCACGCCCGCCGAGAACGGGGCGCCCTCGGTGTCCGCCCGGCCCAGCCGGGCGTCCTCCAGGGCGGCGTCGGCGGCGGCCATCGCGAAGTGCGTGTACCGGTCCGTCTGGACCAGGAACCGCCCCTCGATGGCGTCCGCGGCGTCGAAGGCCCGCACCTCGCCGGCCACCTTCAGCGGCAGGTGCTCGCAGCCCTCGCGGGTCACCCGGTCCAGGACGCTCACGCCCTCCTGGGTGGACTTCCAGAAGGTCTCGGTACTCGTTCCGTTGGGCGCCATGACACCGATGCCGGTGACGGCCGCCCGACGCTGTCGGGGTGCGCTCATCGTGCCCTCTCCCTCGGCCGGGTCAGGATGACCGCGGACTGGAAGCCGCCGAACCCGCTGCCCACCGAGAGCACCGCGTCCAGCTTCCGCTCGCGAGCCGCCTTCGGCACGTAGTCCAGGTCGCACTCGGGGTCCGGGGTCTCGTAGTTCGCGGTCGGCGGCACCGCCTGGTGGGCCAGCGCCAGCACGCACGCCACCACCTCGATCGCGCCGATCGCGCCCAGCGAGTGACCCACCATCGACTTGATGGAGCTCATCGGGGTGTCGTAGGCGTGCGCGCCCAGCGCCCGCTTCACCGCGGCGGTCTCGTGCCGGTCGTTCTGCCGGGTGCCGGAGCCGTGCGCGTTGACGTAGTCGATCGCGGAGCCGTCCAGCCGGGCGTGGTCCAGCGCGGTCTCGATGGCCCGCGCCATCTCCAGGCCCTCGCTGGTCAGACCGGTCATGTGGTAGGCGTTGCCGAAGGTGGCGTAGCCGCTCAGCTCGCAGTAGACGTGCGCGCCGCGCGCCTTGGCGTGCTCCAGCTCCTCCAGCACCAGGACCGCGCCTCCCTCGCCCATGACGAAGCCGTCACGGTCGTTGTCGAAGGGACGGGAGGCGTGCGCCGGGTCGTCGTTGTTCGGCGACGTGGCCTTGATCGCGTCGAAGCACGCCATCGTGATCGGCGATATCGGCGAGTCCGACGCCCCGGCTATGCAGACGTCCGCCCGGCCCTCCTCGACGGTGTGCAGGGCGTAGCCGACCGCGTCCAGGCCAGAGGTGCAGCCCGTGGAGACCGTCTGCACCGGCCCGCGGGCCCCGAACTGCTCGGCCACCGTGGAGGCCAGCGTGCTCGGCGTGAACGCCCGCTCCAGATACGGCTGGGACCGCTCGTGGTCGACCTCCCAGCGCTCGCCGCGGTGGCTGACCCGCACGTAGTCGTTCTCCAGCCGGGTGGTGCCGCCGACGGCGGTGCCCAGGGAGACGCCGACCCGCCAGGGGTTCTCCGCGCCGAGGTCGAGTCCGGAGTCCTTCACCGCCTCGTGGCCGGCGGCCAGCGCGAACTGGATGTAGCGGTCGCAGCGCGTCACCTGGTCCTCGGTCAGCCCCGCGGCCGCCGGGTCGAAGTCGCACTCGGCGGCGATCTGGGACCGCAGGCCGGACGGGTCGAAGAACGTGATGCCGCGCGTGGCGGTGCGCCCGTTCGCCAGCAGGTTCCAGAACGCGGAGGCGCCGATGCCGCCCGGCGCGACGATGCCTATCCCGGTGACCGCCACCCGCCTGGTCATGACCCGACCTCGGCGGTGGCGGGCGCCGCCTTCGTGGTGAGGACGCCCTGCGCGTCCACGGTGTCCTCGGTGTCCACGTGCCCGAGCTGCGGGCGCGGGGCCAGCGGGCCGAGGTGGAAGACCATCCGCGCCTCCACGTCGCCCACGTTGCGGAAGCGGTGCCGCATGTAGGCGGGGATCATCAGCCCCTGCTCGGGCCGCAGCGGGTGCGGTTCGCCGTCCAGGTCCACCACCATCTCGCCGCTGACGACGTACACGAACTCCTCGGAGTACGGGTGGTAGTGCTCCCCGATGCGGTCGCCGGGGGCCACGATGGCCACGCCCATGAAACCGCTGGTCGAGCCCACCGTGGCCGGGGTGAGCATGGCGCGCAGATCGCCTCCGCGCTTGGTGTTGGGATCGGTCTCGCTCAGTTCCACGATCCTTGGCCTGGGTCTGATCACGTCGTTCCTCCGTGGTGTGGTGCGTCGGCCGTGCGGGGGGGGTCAGGCGTCCGGCGCGGACCGGCGGTCGGTGAGGGGCTTCATGCGGGCCAGTCCGAGCAGGCCCTCGATGCCGCCGTTCTGGGCGACGGCCTCGGCGTCGAGCAGCTCCGTCAGCTCGGCCGCCTGCGCGGCGTCCGCCACGCCGAGGGCCGAGGCCGCGTCGGCCTCCATGCCGGCGCGTACGTCGATGAGCCGCACGACCACGTCGTCCCGCTCGAAGACCGTGCTGCGCACCACCGGGCTGGCCGGGTCGTCCGCGGCCCGCTCGTCCTGGTGGGCCAGCATCTGGGCCAGCTTCATGCCCATGCCGGGCCGGGCCGGGTAGTACAGCGCGTGCCGCTCGGCCTCCTCGTCCTCCTGGCCCGCCGTCACGTGGTGCACGGCCGGCAGGGCCGCCCGGGTGAAGAACACCCGTGCGGACTCCTGGTCGTTGAGGTCCCGGTCCTGCTCCAGGTAGGGGTTGATGGCCTCCTCGACCGCCCGGACCTCGGGCTGCCGTGCCACGTGGCGCAGCGCCACGAGCAGGTCGCCGCGCACCTCGATGGCGCGCACGACCCGGTTGCCGTGCATGAACAGGGAGGTGCGGCACAGCCGGGTGCTGTCGTCCACCCGCGGCTGGGGCGAGGCGTAGTTCGACAGCAGCTCGGCGACCTTCTCCTCGCTGCCCGGCTTCACCGTGAAGGTCAGCGCGTGCCGGATCACCCCGTCGCCGATGCGCGGGTTGAACTGGAGCCGGCGCCCGGCCGACGGCGCGGGAGTCCCGACGCCGGTCTCCCGCACGATGTGGAAGCGCAGCGACCGGGTGTCCCGGATGCAACTGTGCATCGGCTGCACCATCTGCACGTGCTCCTCGCTGTTCACCCAGGCGAGGAACGGCGGGGCGCTTTCCCACTCGCTGGTGATCAGCCACTGGGAGGGGTTCTCGATGGACTGGCAGAGCTGGTCGCTGACGTGACCGGGCACGGCCGCGACCTGCTTGCCCATCTGCTCGTAGGCCTCAAGGAACTGCTGCTGAGCGCCGTCGCAGACGTCCACCAGCAGGATGACCCGGAGCCGGGAGCCGTCGAAGACGGACTGGGAGACACGTTTCGAGGTCGGCTGCTGGGCGGGGGCTGAAACACGCTCAGAGATGGCGGTCATCTGCGTACGTCTCCTTGGCGGTGCTTGTGGCGGTCTGCTGGGGACGGCGGGTGCTGCGGTGCTGCGGTGCTGCGGAGAACAGCGGGAATGCGGCGGAACGGGGGAGAGAGGGGACGGGAGGACGGAGGGAAGGGGAGCGCCGGGCCGCGGGTGACGCGACGTCAGCGTGATCTCGATCCTGTGCCGGGTGCGATCAGCGCGCGACTCGGATGCACCACGTGGGTGATCACAGGGGTGATAGACCCCGCCAACGCAACGGGAGGCCGCCCGCGCCGGGCATGGAACCCTGCGACGCGCCCGCACCCCCCGCACCGCGCGGGCCCCTTCCCGCACCCCCGCCCAGGAGGCATCGATGCACCAAGAAGCCGACCACCGGGTACCCGTCCTCATCGTCGGCGGCTCCCTGGTGGGCCTGTCCGCCTCGCTGTTCCTGGGCCGCCACGGCGTGCCGCACCTGCTCGTCGAACGGCACTCCGGCACGTCCCGCCACCCGCGCGGACGCGGCAACAACGTGCGGACGATGGAGCTGTACCGGACGGCCGGCATCGAGCAGGACATCAAGAGCGCGGCGTCCCTGCTCGCCGACAACCACGGCATCCTCCAGACCCCGACCCTGGTCGGGGACGCCGGCGAATGGCTGTTCAAGCACATCGACCCGGGCGGCGGCATGGCCCGGTTCAGCTCCACCGGCTGGTGCCTGTGCAGCCAGAACGACCTGGAGCCCGTCCTGCTGGAGGGCGCCCGCGCGCTCGGCGGCGACCTGCGCTACTCGCACGAGCTGGAGTCCTTCGAGCAGGACGGCGAGGGCGTCACCGCGGTCGTCCGCGACCGGACCTCCGACGCGCGCTACACCGTCCGCGCGGACTACCTGGTCGCGGCGGACGGCCCGCGCAGCCCGGTCCGCCGGGCCCTGGGCATCGGGCAGAGCGGCCCCGGCGACCTGTTCGCCAACGTCAGCGTCACCTTCCGCTCCAAGCTGCTCGCCGACGTCGTGGGCGACCGCCGGTTCATCTGCTGCTACCTCACCCACCCGGACGCCGACGGCGCCCTGCTGCCCGTCGACAACAAGGAGCACTGGGTCTTCCACGCCCCCTGGCACCCGGAGCGCGGCGAGAGCCTGGAGGAGTTCACCGAGGAGCGCCTGCAACGGCACATCCGGCTGGCCGTGGGCGACCCCGGCCTGGACGTGGAGATCACCGGCAAGGCGTCCTGGCGCGCGGCCGAACGCGTTGCCGACCGCTACGGCGCCGGGCGCGTCTTCCTGGCCGGCGACTCCGCGCACGAGATGTCGCCCACCGGCGCCTTCGGCTCCAACACCGGCATCCAGGACGCCCACAACCTCGCCTGGAAGCTCGCCGCGGTGCTCGGCGGCTGGGCGGGCCCGGAGCTGCTGGAGACCTACGACACCGAGCGCCGCCCGGTGGCCCTGGCCACCAGCGCCCGCGCCTCCGCCCGCTCCGTCGAGCACAGCCACCCCGGCTTCGCGCCGACCCCCGGCATCGGCGGCGGCAAGCGCGGCGGCATCCTCAACGTCGTGCTCGGCTACCGCTACCCGCACGGCGCCGTCCTGGGCGCCGCCCCGGACCAGGAGATCGTCCCCGACGCGGTGCGCCTGACCGGCGAGCCGGGCAGCCGGGCGCCCCATCTGTGGATGCGGCGCGGCAGTGCGCGCGTGTCCGCCCTGGACCTGTACGAGCGCGCGATGGTGCTGCTCAGCGACGCCGGCTCGGCCGCCGGGTGGCACGAGGCGGCCGAGCGCGTCGCCCGCGAGGAGGGCGTGCAGCTCCAGTCCTTCCGGATCGGCGCGGAACTGATCCCGGAGCCCCAGACCGGCCCTCCGGCGGTTCCGGGCGGCGTGGGCGGCACTGGCGGCGCGGGGGGCCCTGACGGGGCGGGCAGCGCTGGTGGCGCGGGCAGTGCTGGTGGCGCGGGCAGTGCTGGTGGTCCGGGCGTCCCCGGCGGCGCCGGCGGTCCGGGCGGGCCCGGCGCCGAAGCGGCCGACTGGGCGCGGGCCCACGGCGTCACGGCCGACGGCGCGGTGCTGATCCGCCCCGACGGCTTCGTGGCCTGGCGCTCCCCGGGCGCCGTCCCCGACCCGGCGGCGACCCTGCGGCAGACGCTGGCCGCGGTGCTCCGACGCGCCTGACGGCCCGACCCGTCCCACCGGAACACGTACCGAACGGCGGCCCGCCCGCGCCCTTGAGGGGTGCGGGCGGGCCGCCGTTCGCGTACATCGCGTACATCGCGTACATCGCGTACGTCGCGGACACAGCGCCGGTCAGCCGGCGCCGGGGTCCCGGGGGCAGGGGAAGGTGTCCGGCGGCGTCCCCCAGACCGCCGGGTCCTGCCGGTTGGGCAGGATTCCGCAGCTCATCAGGGTGGCCGTGGTGCCCTCCGGCTGGCGGATCTCGCGGACGAACACCGCCTTGTCGGGCGGGTAGTTGTGCTGGCCGTCCAGCCGGAGGACGCCGGAGGCGCCCGGGTACTGGGAGACGCCGTGCGCCGTCAGCCACAGATAGATGTCGTTGGGCTTGACGTCGGGCGAGGCGGGGAGCAGGTCCTCCACGACCTGGCTGACGATCCCCACGGCGTCGAAGCCGGCCGCGGCGTCCGCGTCCGCGCCGCGGCTGCCGAAGACGGTCGCGAAGTCCCGGGCGAACTGGGCGTAGGGGTCACGGGGATCGCTGGTCGGGGCGTTGGTCGTCTCGTAGAAGAGCGTCATGTACGGGTAGGTCTGCGCGGTCTCCCTGGCTTTGAGCTGGAAGTCGATGGGGGCGCTCTCGGCGATCAGCGGGATGGTGCTGCCCTCGGGCGGCTGGCAGTGGCCTCCGGCGCTCTGCATGGCGTTGAGCAGGCTGGGAAGCACTCCGGAGCGCCCCAGGTAGACGATGACGCCGTGGTTGGCCGCGACCTTGTCGCACACGTCGGTCGCGATGCTGTCCGGTGTGGTCGCGCCGGGCTTCTCGCTGTACTTGACCAGGCCGACGCCGCCGTACCTGCGGTACGCGCCGACGAACAGGTTCTTCAGGTCGGTGCTGAAGTAGGCGTCGGTCGGGTCGTACACCACGACGGCGTGCGGGGTGGGGCTGGTGAGGGCGTGCACCTCGGGGGAACGGCGGAGGAAGTCGGCCATCACCGGCGCGATCCGTCCGTTGGGGGCGGAGATCTGGAAGTAGCGCTGCGGTGAGTCGGGGCCGACCATGTCGCTGCCGCTCACGCCGTTGGCGATCACCGGGATGCCGGCCGCGTCCAGTTCCCGTGCGGCGCCGAGGGACTCGGGCCGGCTCTGGGTGAGGCCGATGACGGCGGCGACGCGCTCCTGGCTCTGCCGGTCGACGATCATGCGGGCCACGTCGGGGGCCTTCGGATCGCCGGCGTCACGGGCGCCGTACTTGAAGTACTGCCCGGCGTTGGCGATCAGGAGCCGGACCGGCATCTTGTTCTGCCGGACGCCGGCGTTGAGCCGGTGCTGCTGGAGGATCGCCCCGCGCAGGATCTGGAGGCCGGTCGGCGGGTCGTCGTAGACCCCGTTCTGGAGGCTGAGCGGGGCGAGGAAGACCAGGGTGCGGTAGCGGCGGTCGGTGATGTGGGCGTTCTCCGCGGCGACCTGCCGTTCCAGGGAGCGCAGTTCCTCGCCGCGCTCTCCCGGGACCGCGAGGTCGCAGCTCGACCCGTCGGTGACGCCCACCCGCTCGCCGGTCTCGACCGTCACGCAGGACGGCGGTCTGGGCGGCGGATCCGGCCAGAGCAGGTGCGGCGCGACGAGGGCGCCCGCGGCCGCCACGGCCACGGCGGGCAGCACGGCGGGGCGCAGCCAGTCCAGGGGGCGGTCCCTGCGGGGGACGACGCCCGGAGAGGTCTCGATCTTCGTCCGCGCCGTGCCCTCCGCATCGTCGTCGGCGGGCAGGGTCACCAGGCGCACCGGCTCCTCGCTGCCCTCGTTGAGGCAGGCGAAGACCTTGTCCGCGACGCCGTTCGGCCGGTTGGGCACGGCGCCGAGCGGCACGGCGTAGTCCGGAGGCGAGCCCGCGCACGCGGCCAGGACCAGCAGGGGCTGCGAGGAGTGCTCGCCCGCCAGTTCCTCGAACGTGCTGAGGAAGGCGCGGCCGGGACCGTCCGGGTCGTCGATCTCGGGGATCAGCACCACGAACGACCAGCGCCGCCGCGCCCACAGGTGGCTCAGCCAGGTCCGCCGCCGGGTGGCCTGGTACAGGTCGGTGAGCAGCGCGCGCAGCAGGACGCGGCGCACCCGGGGATCCTCCCGGTCCAGGACGCCGTCCTGGCAGAAGGCGAGGGCGGCGTCCAGGAAGCAGGCGGCGCCGAGGTCGTCGGCGACCCAGCGCAGGCCGCGGTGGCGCAGGCGGTGACCGTAGAGGGCCTTGGGCAGGCCCACGATGAGCGCGGCCACCACCCCTTGCAGCCATCCGGTGAGGAAGTGCCGTCCGAGGAAGTCCGCGGCCCGCACACCGGAGCGCAGCGCACCGCGCCGCTCCAGCAGGGCCTCGTGCAGGGCGTCGAGGAGGGGCTGTTGCTGGGCCCGCGCGTCGCCCGTGCCGCGTCCTTCTTCCAGCACCTTGCGGCAGGTGTGGAACGCGGGCAGCCGCAACCGCCCCGACGGCATGGTCAGTTGGAAGCGCAGGGCCACGTGGTCCACGGCTTCGACGAAGCCGCCGGACAGCTCGGCGTCGTCCACCACGGCGTGCGGGACCTGGAAGTGGGCGCCGCCGTGGCCGTCCTGGCGGCCGCCGCCTCCGCGGGCCCGGGTCAGCCGGTGCTCGTACTCGCGGACGAGGAAGGCCGGCGACCTCGGGTCGCCGCCGTCCTGTCGCGCCAGGAGGAGCGCGGGCACGTCGGGCGCCTTCGACCGGGCGGCGGCGAAGGCGTCGAGCTGGCGTATCAGGCGGTCCGACCACTTGGGGTAGGGCGGCGGTGTCCCCGCACCGCTGGACGAGTCAGGCACGCGTTTCCTCCTCGCGGATGACCAGGCGGCCAACATGGCATGGGAGACCCGCCGGACAGCGCTCTAATTACGCCACTGAGACCTAATGAGTGATTCCGATCGTTTGCGGAGCGACTGGGGGCGAATCGGGGGTGGGGATTCCGGTGAATCCGGGCGCGGGCGGGGGGTGTTCGCGTGCGAGTGGGCCGCGCAACGGCTCAACTCACGGTGCGGGCAGCACAACGGCTCAGCTCATGGCGCGGGCCGCGCGACAGCTCAACTCACGCCGCAGGCCGCGCGACAGCTCCGCTCACGGCACGGGCCGCGCGGCGTGCGTGGTCAGTTCTCGGCCAGTTCGGCCACCAGCCGGGCGGCGACCGGGACCGGGACGTCGTGGCGGGCGGCCGCCCTGAGCAACGCGCCGCCGATGGCGTCGAGTTCCAGCGGGCGGCCCGCCTCCGCGTCGCGCTGCATGGAGGACTTGGCGGCGGCGGGGAACGCGTCGTACCGCTCCCTCGTCTGCGCCGCGTCCACCGGCGCCCCGCACGCCGCGGCCACCGCGGTGGTCTCCTCGACGAGCGCGGCCAGTTCCTCGCGGCGCTCGGTGCGGACGCCGCCGATGGCGAGCCCGTAGCGGGCAGTGAGCAGTGAGCAGAGCGGACGGCGCGAGGAAAGCCAACTTGGCCCACAGCGCGGTGGATTCGTCCTCCAGCACGCGGGTGCGGACCCCGGCCTCCTCCAGCGCCTCGGCCAGCGGCGCCAGCGTGTCCTCGGGGTCGGCCACGTCGATCTCCGTGAACGGGCTGCCGTGTTCGACGACGCCGGGCGCCGCCCGGGTCGACTCGACCCGGATCACCCCCGCTACGACCCGCTGCGCGCCGTAGCGTTCGCGCGGCACGGCCGGGTGCTCGACGCCGTTGAGCAACGGCAGCACCACGGCGGCGCCGAGCGCCTCGTACACCCGGGAACGTACGGGAACGCGCAGGGACACACGGGAACGCACGGGAACGCACGGGAACGCACGAGGGCGCGCGCACGGCCTGACCGAGGCGGCCCTGGCGTACACGGAGTGCCGCACCGTTCAGACCGTCGAGGCCGGCGACCACTGGCTCCTCCTCGCCCAGGTGGAAGGCGGCGAGACCGCGTCCCGCGGCGCCCTCCTGTACTGCCGAGGCGCCTACGGCGCCTGACCCCAGCTCGCACCCGCCGGACGCGACGCCGCTCGCGCGGGCACCGTGGGAGCGCGCTGACCGGCCGGATCGGCGGGAGAGCGCGATGACGGGCCGGATCGGCGCGGGGGCGCGATGACGGGCCGGATCGGCGCGAGAGTGCGGTGACCGGCCGGATCGGCGCGGGAGCGCGGTGACCGGCCGGATCGGCGCGGGAGCGCGGTGACCGGCCGGATCGGCGCCGCCGCCCCCCGTACGGAGGGGAGGAGTGAAGCGTCCGCGCTCCCGACGTGCCGGGCGGCCTGCCCGCTATTAGGCTGTTGGAGTGAAGGCCGCGGCGCACGCGCGTGCCGCTGGGCGCCGGAGGGCGCAAGGCCACTAGGCCCGCTCAAGGAAGCGGAGGCCGGTGGCGCCGAGTTCTCATCCGCCCCCGGCGGCCGCGCATGCACACGACGCCGCGGCAAGCCGAGACCGCAGCCGTACCGCGTACGGCGGCGGCCATCCACCTCGCGTCATCCCTATGAGTCGCGAGAGACGATGGAGAGGTAATTTTCCATGCGATCACAACGCACGAGGCGCATCGTCGCGCTGTCCGCAGCCGGCCTCCTGCTGGCCGGCGGCGCCGCGATCGGCACGGCCGGCGCCGCGTCGGCGGCTCCGAGCATCACTTCCGGCTACAGCAGCTACCTCGACAACGGCGGCGGTGGCGGTGGCGGCCACGGCGGTGGTGGCGGTGGCGGACACGGCGGTGGCGGTGGCGGACACGGCGGCGGCTACGGCGGCCACGGTGGCGGCTACGGCGGTCGCGGCGGCGGCTACGGCGGCTATGGCGGATACGGCCATGGCG
Source organism: Streptomyces sp. NPDC046985 (assembly GCF_040644415.1). Lineage (NCBI taxonomy): Bacteria > Bacillati > Actinomycetota > Actinomycetes > Kitasatosporales > Streptomycetaceae > Streptomyces > Streptomyces sp. NPDC046985. The sequence continues at coordinate 100,717 of NZ_JBEYWK010000024.1, read as the reverse complement.
GCTACGGCGGCTACGGCGGCTACGGCGGCTACGGCTATGGCCACGGCGGCCATGGTGGGTACGGCGGCTATGGCGGTTACGGTGGCTATGGCGGCTACGGCGGTCACGGTGGCGGCGGCTACGGCGGCGGTCACGGAGGCGGCGGCTACGGCGGCGGCGGACACGGCGGCGGCGGTGGCGGCGGACACGGCGGCGGAGGCGGCGGCGGTGGCGGCGGACGCTGACCACTCCTGACGCCACGTCACAGAGACGATGTGCGACTCCGGTTGCGGAGCCGCACATCGCGACGTCCGGAACACGGCCCGCGCGGCGAACCGCTCAGTGACACGTCGACGCGTAGGACCGCTCAGTGACTCGGGGCGCCAGCCTCGTGCCGGGCGCCCCGACGCCAGGCATGCACTCGTCGCAGGCATCCGACGCCGAGCAGTCCCGCCACGACGATCACCGCACGCGCGGACTCGGTCAGCCCTGCCGCGCCCTCGCCTACGACGTCGTCCTGCGCCGCACACCGTGACGTGCGGCGAACGGCCCGTGACGTGCGGCGGACGGCGGAGAAGGTCCGCACGACCTGCGGTCCAAGACGACGCCGCGGCGGCCGTCACGTCTCGACGAACGACCGGGACCGGGCGTCAGGCAGACGGCCTCCGCCTGGCGCCGCCGCCGCTTCCGTTCAGCGGAATCAGAGTCTCCAGCCGAGCGCCCTTGACCCAGGCGCCCAGCAGATCGCGATGCAGGGCGACGATGTCCTGACGCACCGCCAGGCCCAGCGCCGCAGGCGTGAACGTGCGGCACGTGGTGACGAACAAGGCGACGTCGGGGCCGTGCTCGAGGCGGGCGGTGCCGACGAACTTCTGCATGTCCTGCGAGGACACGCTCCGGTGCGGCGCGTACTTCTTGCACTGGACGACCAGCTTGCGGCCGTCGGCAAGGTACCCGACGACGTCCGCGCCCAGGTCGCCGCTCCTGCCGCTGACCACGACCTTCGTGCAACCGTCCCGTCGGCACAGATCAGCGACGTACCTCTCGAAGTCCTGCCACGACAGCGCGTCGACCTCGGTCATCGACAACTCACGCGCCCTGGCCTCCTCCTGCGCCCGCCACACGCGGTCCCGACCGACCGCAAGACGATGCGCGCGCAGCAGCGCCCAGCCGGCCCCGCCCACCACGGCCGCGGCGAGCACGGCCACGAGCACGGGCCACACCGCCCCCCAGTGTCCGGCCGCCCACACCAGGGCGATCACCGCCGCCACGGCGCCCCAGCCCTGCACCTGCCTACGCGTCCGCTTCTTCAAGCGCCGACGCCGTGCCGCCATCACGTCCCCGCTCCCCCACCGACCGGCCGCCACTACCAGCGGGCGGCAGGACGCCGTCCCGGCTCTCTTGTGTAGCGGTGCCTCAGAGGTACTGGAGGCAGATTGCCGACGTATGGCACAAAGCCATCGGACCTGGCCGAATACCACGCGGCGCGAGCGACCGGCCCCGCGCCGCCCGCCCCAGCCGGGCAAGCGACCCGGATCCCGCCATCGGGCTGCCCGGCCGGGGCGAAGTCACCGCCGGGGGCGTGGCGTGTCCCTATTCCTCGGTCCACCGGAACGCGTCGATGCCGTGCGGCTGGCCGACGTCGTCGTCGGCTTCCTCGTCCTCGATCCACCGTCGTCCGATGAGGCGTGCGCCCAAGGTGAGGGCGCCGAGGAGCAGCCCGCACAGGCACACCAACTCGATCACGAGCCCCAGCAGGCCGGCCAGCCCATAGGCGACAAGGCCCACCACGATGTCAAGGAGGTTCATGCAACCGCATGCCAGCATGAGCCTCAGCGTGCCACGCGATGCGCAGCCCGTCGTGTCTCCGTCCGTATCGCTGCCGCACGGTGACGGTTCCGTGACGATCTCAGCTCGCCGCTCGCTCACCTGCCCGCGAGCGACGACGGCGGCTGCCTCTCAGGTCCGCTCAAGTCCACTCAGGCCATGTAGTCATACGAGTAGGAGTTGCCGGGCTGCCCGGGGGAGGCGGAAGGCTCGCGGGAGGCGAAGGGCGCTTGCCACTTGCCGGTGCTGCGGTAGTAGTACGCCCTGTGGTGGGCCTTGTCGTACGCGAACAGGTCGGGGCGGCCGTCACGGTCGACGTCGCCGATGCCGACGAGGTCGCTGTAGGCGTTCCAGCCGGCGCCGATCCGGGTGCGTGAGGCGAAGGCGCCGTCGCCGCGGCCGAGGTAGAGCCAGAGCACGCCGTCGCGGTCGCGGGCGACGAGATCGCCCGCGGCGGAGGCGCCGACGTCGCCCACGGCGGTGATGTCGTCGTAGACGCCCCAGCCGCCGCCGACCCTCACCCGGCCGGCGAACGGCGCCCGCCAGTCGCCGGTGCCCTTGTAGAGCCACAGCACTCCGGAGGCGTCGGCGGCGAGGAGGTCGGCCCTGCCGTCACCGGTGTAGTCGGCGCCGCCGGTGATCTTGTCGTAGATCTGCCAGCCGCCGCCGATCCTCACCCGGGCGGCGAAGGCGCCGTCGCCGCGGCCCAGGTAGAGCCACAGGACGCCGCTGCCGTCTCGGGCCACCAGGTCCGCGTGGGCGGCGCCGCCGACGTCGCCGACGGTCTCGATCTGGTCGTAGGCGTTCCAGCCGCCGCCGAGGAGCTTCCTCTCGTGCTCCGACAACCGCCCCGACATGTCGGCGTCGAAGTAGGTGTCACTGCTCCACATATGTCCGGCGGTGTCCCGCGCCAGCACGTTCGGAGAGCCGTTGTCGTCGAAGTCGTGCGGCTTGGGGGTGCGGGTGACCTTGAACGCGCCGGAGGCCGTGAGGTCCGGGCCGATGGCGTTGAGCGGCTTGGCGACGAGCGTCCACGTGTAGTCGCCGTTGTACGCGCTGCCCGTCGGCGCCGAGCCCAGGCCGCCCTCCCAGTCGAAGCGGACGGACGTCCCCGGGTTCGTGAAGGACACGGTCCGGGTTGTGCCCGTGCGGACGTGCCGCAGAGTGACCGTCATCCCGACGTTGCCCCGGGACAGGTTCCACACCAGCGGCGCCGTGCCGCCGTTCTGGTCGAGGTCGACCACGGCGGGGACGTGGGAACCGGTCAGGGTGACCTGGGTGGGCTCACCGGTGCTCGCGACCGACGTCGCGGCCGGTGCGCCGTCCTGGCCAGGCGCGATCCGGTAGACGCCCTCGCCTTGGGCGACCGTGCCGCCGCGCGCGAACAGCGTGCCGTCGGGCGCGGCGGCCGCGGAGGTCAGGTGGTCCAGGAGCTTTCGGGTGGCGCCGGTCTCCAGGTCGTACGCGGTCAGCGCGTTCGAGGAGTACGCGGAGAGGGAGTCCAGGCCGCCGCAGTCGCCGTACGTCAGCCACTCGCCCTGCAGGCCGATCTCCACGGCCTCGGACCCCACCTCGCCCACCTGGATGCTCTGGGATCTGCCCGTGACACGGTCGGTGACGTCCACCGCGGCCTTGGAGGAGCCGTTGTCGTAGGGGTACTCGACCCAGGCCACATGCGTCGCCGAGACCGCGATGTCCCCGGTGAGCGCGGCGCTAGGCAACCTATAGGTCTCGGTCACGGCGCCGGTGGAGAGGTCGAGGAGCCCGAGGAAGCGGATGGTCGGCTCGCTGCCCCGGCCGGTGTACCAGGTCACCAGGGCGTGAGTGGCGGTGCCGGCCGCGACATGCACCGAGACGGCGTCCCGGGGGACGCCGGTGACCGTGCGCGGCGACGCACCCTCGGCGTGCATCCGGAGCGTGACGCCGCCCTCGGAGTCGTCCAGTTCGGTGAAGAGGAAGGCGCCGGCGGCGCCCGCGTAGTAGATGCCGCTGTTCCACGGGCCGATGTCATAGCTGTTGACCACCGAGCCAGTCGCCATGTCCGTGATCCTGGCCGTGGAGCCGGACACCAGGGGGAGGTTCGTGGCGACGAGGTCGCCTGAGCCGGTGCTCCTGACGGAAGTGCTCGACGTCCATTGCGTCGGAGAGCCGCCCTGGGCGGGCAGCCAGCTTTCGGTGTCGTCGCTGTGGTTCCGGGTGAGGAAGCCCGAGGCGGTGACCCCCGTGATGACGTCTCCCTTCGGGAAGGCGATCACGGACTGGTCCCCGGGTCCCGCGGGCGCGGTGGCGGCAGCGGTGGTGGCGGTGGTGGGCGCGGCCGTCGCGGGAGCGGCCAGCGGGACGCCGCCGGCCGTGAGGGCGAGGAGAACGGTGAGAGCCGCGCCGAGGCGCTGCCCGGTGAGGCGTGGCGGAAGCAAGAAGGTTTTCCTCCCGGTCAGGCGAGAAGGCTGTGGATACGGGGCTCGTCGAAGACCAGGGAGATCCGGGCCCGGCGGCCGAAGGGCCTGCGCCAGCCGCCCGTCCTCCTGCACAGGAAGCCTTCTGGCTGTCGTCCAGCCCGGCCGCGCACAGGCCGACGGTGCATCGGCATGACCCCTCCCCTGAAGACCACGGCGGGCCGACAGGTGCGCGTGGTCAGTCGCGCGTAGGCGGCCGGATGGGACCCCCCTCAACCGGAACGTCGCCTCACACGATGATCGCTGGACAGTACCAGCGCCCTCCGACAGGAGCACACGCGGGAGCGGGCGGTGAACGAGACGGTCACGGGCGCATGGCGCCGTGGTGGTCGCGGGCTGGCAAGGCGGCCCTGGATCGCCGAACTCACCGCCAAGCTACTGGACGGCCGGCCCAAGGGCACGCGGCTGATCGTCCGCACAGAATGCCCACACCCCGGGGCCCAGTTAAGGAACACAGACCCGGCCCGCTCCCGCCGCCGTCGCCGCATCCGCTGAACAGAGAAGCCCGGGTCAGATGCCATCTGACCCGGGCTTGAACTGAGCCCCCTGGGGGTGTCCACCGGCATGTGCAAAGCGAGCGTTGTACCTGATCAGAGGAGGTGCCGCACTTCTCTGTACGTTGGCGGACGGAAGCGGAAGGCGGGCCCCTGAGACCGTGACTTAGACCGCCTGAACCTTGCGGATCAACGCCGACCACTCTTGCCCGGTGCCCATCTGTGTAGCCGAAGCAGGCCAGACCCCACTTGGCCAGTAAGAGGCTCGCCCCAACGTGGCAGCCTAGAGCCGTGGAGCCGACCGCCCCAGCCACAGAAGGGTGCCCGCAGCCGCCGGGCGCACGGCCAGCCGGGGCGGAGACAGGAGACAGTTCGCGCCGCAGAGGCGGCCCGCGCCCGCGCCGGCGCGGGCCTTGATTAAGGCAGGGAAGCCCCGACCGTGATCGCTAGAACTGCTCCCCCCGCGGCCCTAAGCTCCTCTGAGACTCGAGACAGGGGGGAAGAGGTCCGTGGACGTCCTGGGACAACTCGTCACCATCGCCGCCGTGCTGCTCGGCGGATTGACGACGCACTTCACCAACCACCGCATGGAGCGGCAGCGGACGCGGTACCTCATGCTGACCCGCTGGGATGAGCGGAAGCTCGATGCCTACGCCGAGTACATCGACCGCGTCCGAAGCTGCATCTACGCGTCAGTGCTGCTGTACGAGACTAGGCAGGGCTTGCGGAGCATCGAGCGGACTGAGCACGAGCTGAACATGGCGCTGAGGGACGCAGAGGAGTTGCGTGGCCGCGCGTTCGAGCGGGTGATGTTGCTCGCCGAGGATGCAGTCGTTGAGGTCGCACACCGGCTCAGTGCCGCTGCCCACGCGATCGACTGGCGTGCGCGGGGGGATACGAGCGGGACTCTTGAGGAGTGGCGCGCGCTGCACAGAGCCGTGTTTCAGGAGATCAACAAGTTTCATGAAGCCGCCCGAGCCGACCTAGGAGTGAGCGGCACCTTCCGAGGGGCCGAGCACGGTGCGCGTGATCTGGTGCTCCCGCACACCCGCCCAGAACCGGACGCCTGATCACTCGGCGCTGAAACGCCAATCCGAGCGAGCAAGGACCCTCGCGCGCTCTGCGATGACGGCCATACGCGCCACACGCTCGACTTCGTGCACGTGCGCAGCCTGGCTGGTGACCTGTCCCGGCCACTTCCGATACAGAAGGCCCGGTTCCGCGCTGAACCATCCTCGGGAGACCGCGTTGAGCGCCAGCAGAAGGCCGGTGTCCTCCGATGCCGGGAGTGCCATCCACCCGCCAAGGGCCATGAGCAGATCCTTCCGCACGCACAGCGTGGCGGGATGGACCTGAGCACGGTGGTCGTGCGCCTCCCAGTGATCGAGCACGGCCCCGCGCTCGACGGGGCCGGCCGGCGGGTCTTGGTCGAAACCCTTGGTTGATCCGTCCGGCAGAAGGTCCAGCACACGCGACGTCGCCCACCCGATGTCCGGGCGCGACAGGGCCTCGATGTCACGAGCCAAGGCTCCCGGGGTCAGCATGTCGTCGGCATCGAGCACCTTGACGTACTCGCCCTGAGCGCGGGCAAGGGCCATGGTCCGGGCCATGGCTACCCGGCCGGCGCGGCCTTGCCCGAAGCTCACGCGCTCGTCTTCAGGCACGTACGGCAATACGGCGTCCGTCTCGCCGTCTTCCTGCACGGCCCATTGCCATTCCCACCCGGTGGGGAGGTCTTGCTCGGTGAGCGACTTGTAGGCCGCCGGCAGGTGCTCCGCTGCGGGGGCGTGAACCGCGGTGACGACCGTGATGATGCGGGCCACTGTTCACCACCTTGCCAGCGGAGTGGTGAACTCCAGCTCGGTTCGGTCTCCTGGCAGCGTCACGTCGGCTACCTCCACAACCCGCCCGTCGGCGTCAACGCATGTCTTACGAAGGACCATGACGGCTACCCCTGCGGTCAGGCCCAGTTCCTCGGTCTCCTCGAATGTCGGGGGCCGGGCCGTGATCCGCTCGACTACGCGGTCCACCTCGATCCCGATGGTGTGCAACTGATTCTGAGTGCCCCCGGGCCACGGCTCGTTGGCCGGATCGACCAGCGCCGGATTGGCTGCGGCCATCTCGTAGAGCAGTCGGGACCGTGCGACGTTGAACGGCGCTTCTTCCTCCCTGTAGCGGGTGCGATACACCCGTTCCAGTAGGCGCGTGCCGACAGGCACGCCGAAAGCTTCGGCCAGATCCTCGTCAGCTTCCAACTCACTGAACTCTGCACTGAAGACGAGATCAGACATGGTCAGGCCGGTGTCCTGCTCCGTCGCACCGGTCTGCCCGCGCTCGCCCAGCGACTGCCGAACCCGGTCTTTCTCCCACTGATGGCGGCCGTTGGTTCGGGTCACCAATCTGCGTGGCTTGCGGACTGCGTTGCCCCGCCCGTGCTGCTTCTCGATGAGTCCTTCGGCCTGCAACACACCGAGCGCCTGGCGCACGGTGGGCAGACTCTTGCGGTACTGGTCCACGAGCTTAGTCTCGGCGGGCAGACGCTCGCCCGGTTTGAGTTCACCCGCGCGGATGCGTTGCCGGAGATCGTCGGCGATGCCCTCGTATGCCTTGGCCATGCGGTGGTCACGTCCCTGTCTGGTGGGGCCGTCTCAGCATAAGTCTTCATGAGGTGTTGATGATTTACGCCCCGTCCGCCACAGTCGTGGGTAACTCACCAAGAAGAGCCGAGGAGTGGTCTGCCCGCCCGAAATGGTCGAGACAAGTCGACATGACACGACCATGGAGATCCTGCGGCACACCTAGATCAGCCAGACCCGCAGGTATGTCAAGGGCCGATCTCACCTGTCCAAGGACGCCATGCGGCGCATGGGCGAGTTTTCATCCCCACTGCCCCGGACGCCGCTCCGGGCACTACTGAGGCCGAAACTGAGGCCCCCGACACCCGTGCGGCCCGCTCCCGCCGCCGTCGCCGCATCCGCTGAATGACAAAGCCCAGGTCAGATGCCATCTGGCCTGGGCTTCGGGTGAGCCCCCTGTCGGATTCGAACCGACGACCTACGCATTACAAGTGCGTTGCTCTGGCCATCTGAGCTAAGGAGGCGGGCGGCGGCGGGTGTGGCCGTGCCCGTGCAGTGTACCCATCCGGGCGCCGCGGCCCCTCGGGAAACTGTCGCGAAGCTCACCTGCCCCGAGGTGCTGACAGCGGAGGTGGGCGCCAGGTAGCGTCCTGGACCAGTTCGACCAGTTCACGCCTGTGGACTGCACCGCCACGACGGATCACTTCCGCCGTGGCGACCACCTTCCTACAACGGATCGTCCGGCACGTTCCTGCCGGTAGAAGGGGGCCCTTCACCATGGCCACTGTTCAGTTCGACAAGGCGACCCGGACCTACCCGGGCACCGACAAGCCCGCCGTCGACGCTCTGGAGATCGACATCGCGGACGGCGAGTTCCTCGTCCTGGTCGGTCCGTCCGGCTGCGGAAAGTCCACCTCGCTGCGCATGCTCGCGGGCCTGGAGGACGTCAACGCCGGCGCCATCCGCATCGGCGACCGCGACGTCACCCACCTGCCGCCCAAGGACCGGGACATCGCCATGGTGTTCCAGAACTACGCGCTCTACCCGCACATGACGGTCGCCGACAACATGGGCTTCGCGCTCAAGATCGCCGGCGTCAACAAGGCGGAGATCCGGCAGAAGGTCGAGGAGGCCGCGAAGATCCTCGACCTCACCCCGTACCTGGACCGCAAGCCGAAGGCGCTCTCCGGCGGTCAGCGCCAGCGCGTCGCGATGGGCCGCGCGATCGTGCGCGAGCCGCAGGTCTTCCTCATGGACGAGCCGCTGTCCAACCTGGACGCCAAGCTCCGCGTCTCCACCCGCACGCAGATCGCCTCCCTCCAGCGCCGCCTGGGCATCACCACCGTCTATGTCACCCACGACCAGGTCGAGGCCATGACCATGGGCGACCGGGTGGCCGTGCTCAAGGACGGTCTGCTCCAGCAGGTGGACTCGCCGCGCAACATGTACGACCGGCCCGCCAACCTCTTCGTCGCCGGCTTCATCGGCTCCCCCGCCATGAACCTCGTCGAGGTGCCGATCACCGACGGCGGCGTGAAGTTCGGCAACAGCGTGGTGCCGGTCAACCGGGACGCGCTCAAGGCCGCCGCCGACAACGGCGACCGCACGGTCACCGTGGGCGTGCGCCCCGAGCACTTCGAGGTGGTGGAGCTGGGCGGCGGCAGCGCGGCCGCCTCCATGTCCAAGGACGCCGACGACGCCCCGGCCGGCCTCGCCGTCTCGGTGAACGTCGTCGAGGAACTCGGCGCCGACGGCTACGTCTACGGCACCGCCGAGGTCGGCGGCGAGCAGAAGGACCTGGTCGTGCGCGTCAACGGCCGTTCCGTCCCGGACAAGGGCGCCACGCTGCACGTCGTGCCGCGGCCGGGCGAGACCCACGTCTTCTCGACCTCCACGGGCGAGCGACTGTCCGACTGACGCCGAGCGGTCGGCATGAGCCGAGCGGTCGGCCTGACGCCGAGCGGTCGGCCTGACGCCGAGCGGTCGGCTCGGGCGGCTGGCGACCGTCTGCCGCCGTAGCAGCCCGAGCAGCCCGCGCCCCGGCACGGGTCGCGAAAAGCGTCCGGCGTTGCCGTGCTCCGGAGCAGACGACGAGAGGGGCCCCGCGCACCGCCGCGGGGCCCCTCTCGCGTACCTCTCCCGGACCCGAAATACCCCGGCGTACGGGACGTTTCGAGCAGTGCGCGTCAACACGCCACCAGGAAAACCCGGGCCCCCGTCCCCCGCAAGGGTGACTAAATGTCGCCAAATCATCACCGAGCGATACGCTCCCTGCCGTGAAGCACTCCATCACCCCATCCTCGCGACGCGGTCCGGGCCCCGCCCGGCGGATCGGCCGCTCCCTCGCCCTCGTCCTGCCGGTCGTCCTGGTGCTCTCCGGGACCCTCGCGGTCACCCGAGTCAACTGGTCGGGCAACTCCTCGAACTCGGTGCTCACCGCGTCCGACGCGTCCGCGGCCGAGGTCGCCGGCCACTCCCGCGCCCGCGCGCCCCAGGACGTGCTGCGCGACCAGCTCCTCACCGAGCTACAGGAGAGGAACCCGGGCGTCGCGCTCACCCACCTCCAGGAGGCGGTCAACGAGCGCCCGTCGCTGGCCGGTCACTGCGCGTCGATCGCCCGCACCCTCGGCCGCGCCGCCGTCCGCATCTACGGCCCCTCCCGCGCCCAGTCCTACTCCCGCCCCGTCTGCGACACCTCCTTCGCCTCAGGCGTCCTCGCGGCGCACAACTGAGGCCGGCCGCTCCCGGCCCCGGCCGCCTCCCCACCGGGGCCGGCAGTCCGGCCCCGGTGCCGCGCGTGGCCCCTGCCCGCCGGGGGCTTGCCCGCCCGGGGCCGCCCGCCTCCCCAGCCGCCGGGACGTACCGGCGCGGTGCGCGGTGCACGGCGCCTCCTCCGGACCGCAGCCGGGAGCGCCCACCGCGCGCCAGCGCCCGGCCCCAGCCCCAGCCCCAGCCCCAGCCCCAGCGATCTGACACGCGCCAGCACCCGCCCTGATCGCCCGCACCCCGCCCGCCCGCCGCCTCCAGCGAGCCCCCTTGCCGCCCCGCACCCCCAGCGAGGCCCCCAGCAACCCCTGGGCCGCCCGGGAAAGCCGGGGAGAGGCGCCACGTACAGTTCGGGCATGACCCATCCGAATGCGGCGTCCCGGCCCACTCAAGCCGTCGTCCTGGCCGGCGGCCAGGGGTCCAGGCTGCGTCCCTACACCGACGACCGGCCCAAGCCGATGGTCGAGATCCCCGGCACGGGCACCCCGATCATCGGGCACCAGCTCGCCTGGCTCGCCGAGGAGGGCGTCACCGACGTCGTGATCTCCTGCGGCCACCTCGCCGAGGTGCTCCAGGAATGGCTGAAGTCGGCGGCGCTGCCCGTCCGCGTGACCACCGCCGTGGAGACCGAGCCGCTCGGCCGCGGCGGCGGTCTGCGTTTCGCCGCCGCCCACCTGCCGCACCCCGACCGCCCCTGGTACGCCACCAACGGCGACATCTGGACCCGTTTCTCGCTGCGCGACATGGCGGACTTCCACGCCGAGCGCGACGCGGTCGCGACCCTCGCGCTGGCCCGTCCGCGCCTTCCGTGGGGCGCCGTGCAGACGGACGGCTTCGGCCGGGTCACGGACTTCATCGAGGCGCCGCCGTCGACGTTCGAGATCAACGCGGGCGTGTACGTCTTCTCCCCCGAGTTCTCCTCGCTGCTCCCCGAGCGCGGCGACCACGAGCGCACCACGTTCCCCCGGCTCGCCCGCGAACTCCGGCTGGCCGGCTTCCCGATCCCGCAGGGCGCCTACTGGCGTGCCATCGACACCGCGAAGGACCTGACGGAGGCCGCGAAGGAACTGGCCGCGCTCAAGCGCTGAACGAGCGAGCGCGGAATGGGCAAGCGCGGAACGAGCAAGCACTGAACGAGCGGCCAGCCGCCTCGAACTCGAAGCCGCGGTCACATGCCGGACAGGGCCCGGTCAGATACCCGAAAGAGCCCCGTCAGACGCTGAAGGGGACCCGGTCACACACCGGAACGGACCCCGTCAGCCGCCGAAAGGGACCTGTCGGACACCGGAAAAGGATCCGTGCAGATACCGAAAGGGGCCCGCGCCGTATCGCGCGGGCCCCTTCCCCATGATCGACGCCCCGAGAGGCCCCAGCCCCAGCCGTAGCCCTAGCCGTCGCCGAGCAACCCGCCCACCAGGCCCGGCCGCCCCGAGGAGGCGCCGCCGCCGTCGCCGCCCGACGAGCCGGAACCGCCGGACGATCCGGCGCCCCCGCTCGTCCCGCCGCCCGAGGTCGGACCCGCGCTGGTGCTCGGCGCCTGCTCGACCGGGGCGGAGTGCCGCCGCGGGACCTGGCCGGCCCCCTGCGTCTGGCTGGGCGAACCGCCGACCGGCGCGCCGCCGCTGCCGCGGCCCGTGCTGCCCGAGGTGGTCGCGGGGCGATCGGACGGCCCGGCCGAGGCGCCCCGGTGACTCGGAGTCGTCGAGGCGGGCGGCGACGTCTGCCGCTGGTGCTGCCGCTGCTCACCGGAGCGCTGCGGCAGCGGCGAGCCGGGCAGCTCGTTGCGCGGCGCCTGGCCGGATCCGGGGGCGACGACGCGGTCGGCGTCGCGCACCGCGCCGCCCAGCAGCGAGCCCACGAGCAGCGTGAGCCCGGTGACGACCACCGTGAGCAGCGCCCCGCGCCGCAGCACGTACCGGCGCAGGTCCCAGATGTCCGAGCGCGGGCCGAGCCGCCGCCAGGCGGAGGCGGCGAGCCGTCCGTCGACGGAGTACACCGGCGCACCGGCGATGATCAGCGGGGACCAGGCGGCGAGGTAGATGATGTCGGGCGCGTCGTAGACGGGCGCGGTCCGCCAGCTCACCGTGACGATGAGCGCGGCGGACAGCAGCGCACCGACCGCGGCGGCGACCCGCTGCCAGCAGCCCAGCACCGTCAGGACGCCGACGATGACCTGGAGGAAGGCGATGAACAGGCCGGAGCCGACCGGGTGCTGGAGCGCGAACTGCCGCAGCGGCTCGGCGACTTCCCACGGGTGCAGCGCGGTGAGCCACTTGACCATGGAGCCGCGCTTGCCGCCGTCGAAGTACAGCGGGTCGCACAGCTTGCCCATGCCGGCGTAGACGGAGACGAACCCGAGGAAGATCCGCAGCGGGAGCAGGACGACGCCCAGGTTCATCCGGCGGCCCGGGAAGTAGGCGTGGCGAGCCGGGTCGTCGCCCTGCCGCCTGCCGCGCCGCGTCTCGCCCTCGCCCGCCGCGTCCCGGCCGGTGCGGCGGCCCTCGAAGCCGTCCGGTCCGTACTCGTCGTACTCGCCGTACTCGTCGTACCCCGCGTACTCGCCGTGCTCGTCGTATTCGCCGTGCCCGGCGTACTCGCCGTGCTGGCCGTACGCGCCGGTCTCGCCCGGCTCGTGGAACTCGTCGGCGCCGTAAGGGGGTTGGGCGTAGCCGACGCCCCCGTGGGGCGGCGCGCCGTCCGCTCCCGGGTGGACGGACCGGGCGTGCCCGGGGGCGCCGTAGGAGGACTCCTCGTACGCGCTGTCCCCGCTGCGCATGTGCGGCAGCAGCCGCGCGCCGCCGGGCTCGGCGGTGCGCTGGGGGCCCACGACCGGGGTCTCGGCCGTCCGGTCGAGGTCGCCGTGGTCGGCGTAGGGGTCGCCGTAAGGGTCGGCGTCCGCGCCGTAGCCAGGCGCCGCCCCAAAGCGCGGGATGACCTGGGTGGCCCCAGGGTCGGCGGACGGCTCGTCCGAGTGCCGCACGCTGCCGCTGCGGACGGCCTGGAGCAGCCGGTGGGCGCCGGTGTCGTCGGGGACGGACTTGCCGGTCCAGACGACCGGGCGGCGACGCGGCGCGGCGCCGGGCCGACCCGCCGCGCCGGCGGCCGGCATGCGCGCGGAGGCGTCGATGCCGCTCACGGACCGGGCGACGCGCGGGGACCGGGTACGCCGCGAGGCGGCGCCCAACTGCACGCGGAAGCTCGCGTGGCTGACGATGACCTGCGCCGGATCGCTCGGCACCTTCACCATGCTCAGCGCGGGAACGTCGTCGTATCCCGACGAGCGGTCCCCCGTGGGTGTGCGGGGTGTTCTGGTGTCCACACTCATCTAACCGAGTGACGGCGCGTTAGGACACTGCCTTGACCCGTCGGATCTGTCCGGACCGCGTCAAGGTCGCACAGAACGCCCGGACAGGCCCGGAAGAGCGGGCGAGCGGACGGCGGCGCCGCGCGGTCGCGGGCGCCCGCCGCGCCCGTCAGCCGCGCCTGCGCGCCGCCTCGTAGAGCACGATCCCGGCCGCCACACCGGCGTTCAGCGACTCGGCGCCGCCCGGCATCGGGATCCGCACCCGCACGTCGCACGTCTCGCCGACCAGCCGGGACAGCCCCTTGCCCTCGCTGCCCACGACGATGACGACGGGCCCCGCCAGGGCGTCCACGTCGCCGAGTTCGGCCTCGCCGTCCGCGGCGAGCCCGACGACCGTGACGCCCGCCTTGCGGTACGCCTCCAGCGCGCGCGTCAGGTTCGTGGCGCGGGCCACCGGGGTTCGGGCCGCCGCGCCGGCGGACGTCTTCCACGCGCCGGCGGTCATGCCGGCCGCGCGGCGCTCGGGGACGACCACGCCGTGCCCGCCGAAGGCGGAGACGGAGCGGACGACGGCGCCGAGGTTGCGCGGGTCGGTCACCCCGTCCAGGGCCACGATCAGCGGGTCCTCGCCCGCGTCGGCGGCCGCGTCGGCCAGGTCCTCGGGGTGGGCGTACTCGTAGGGCGGCACCTGGAGGACGAGGCCCTGGTGGTTGAGCCCGTTCGTCATGCGGTCCAGTTCGGGGCGCGGGGCCTCCATGAGGTTGACGCCGCCGCGCTCGGAGGCGAGCTGGAGCGCCTCGCGCACCCGCTCGTCGTTCTCGATGAACTGCTGGACGTAGAGCGTGGAGGCGGGCACGCCCTCGCGCAGCGCCTCGACGACCGGGTTGCGGCCGACGACGAACTCGGAGGACGACTTGCCCGCGCCGCGGCGCTGCGGCGGCCGGCCCTGCGCGCGGCGGACCTGCGCCTGGGCGGCGCGCTGCTTGGCGTGGCCCTTGCGCATCTCGGCGGGCGGCGTCGGGCCCTTGCCCTCCAGGCCACGGCGCCGCTTGCCGCCGCTGCCGACCTGCGCGCCCTTCTTGCCGGACATGCGGCGGTTGTTCGCGGCCATGAGTTACCTGCCCTGCTCTCTTCGGTAGTGCCGGACGAGCGCCGGGAAGCGCGTCGTCCGTACGTTCTTTGCAGTCTGCCGCTCGGAGGGCCGGGCGGCACAGTCGATCACGGCCGCGGCTAGCGCGCGCCGAGGCTCCAGCGCGGCCCCTGCGGGCTGTCCTCGACGACCAGGCCCGACTGGCCGAGCTGGTCGCGCAGGGCGTCCGCCGCGGCCCAGTCCTTGCGGGCGCGGGCGGCCTCGCGCTGGTCGAGGACCATGCGGACCAGGGTGTCGACGACCGCGTGGAGGTCTTCTCCGCGCTCGCCTCCCCCGCCGGTCCACTGCTCGTCGAGGGGGTCGAGCCCGAGCACGCCGAGCATGGCCCGCACCTCGGCGAGCCGGGCCACGGCGGCCTCCTTGTCGTCGGCGGCCAGCGCGCTGTTGCCCTGCCGGACGGTGGTGTGCACCACGGCGAGCGCCTGCGGGACGCCCAGGTCGTCGTCCATCGCCTCGGCGAAGGCGGGCGGCGCCTCGGCCGCCGGCTCCACCGGGCCGGTCTTCTCGACCACCCGCTGGACGAAGCCCTCGATGCGCGCGAAGGCGGACTCCGCCTCGCGCAGCGCCTCCTCGCTGTACTCGATGGTCGAGCGGTAGTGCGGGGTGCCCAGGTAGTAGCGGAGCACGATGGGCCGCCACTTCTTGACCATCTCGGCGACCAGGACGCTGTTGCCGAGCGACTTGGACATCTTCTCGCCGCTCATGGTCACCCAGGCGTTGTGCACCCAGTACCGCGCGAAGTCGTCGCCGTACGCCTTGGCCTGGGCGATCTCGTTCTCGTGGTGCGGGAAGACCAGGTCCAGGCCGCCGCCGTGGACGTCGAAGGACTCGCCGAGGTACTTGTGCGCCATGGCCGAGCACTCCAGGTGCCAGCCGGGGCGGCCGCGTCCCCACGGCGTCCGCCAACTGGGCTCGCCGGGCTTGGCGGCCTTCCACATGGCGAAGTCGCGCGGGTCGCGCTTGCCGGAGATGCCCTCCTCGGCGGGCTGCCGCAGCTCGTCCAGGTCCTGCCGGGACAGCTCCAGGTAGGAGGGCCAGGACCGCACGTCGAAGTAGACGCTGCCGTCGGCCTCGTAGGCGTGCCCGCGCTCGATGAGCACGCGCATCATCTCGATCATCTCCGGGACGTGGCCGGTGGCGCGCGGCTCGTAGGTGGGCGGCAGGCAGCCGAGCGCGGTGTAGCCGTCGTCGAAGGCGCGCTCGTTCTCGTAGCCGATGGACCACCACGGGCGGTGCTGCTGGTCGCTCTTCGCGATGATCTTGTCATCGATGTCGGTGACGTTGCGGATGAACGTGACGTCGTAGCCGCGGTACGCGAACCAGCGGCGCATGATGTCGAAGTTCAGCCCCGACCGGATGTGCCCGATGTGCGGAGCCGCCTGCACGGTGGCGCCGCACAGGTAGATCGAGACGCAACCCGGCTTGAGCGGGGTGAAGTCACGGATCTGCCGGGCGCTGGTGTCGTACAGGCGAATAGTCACCACTCCAGAGTAGTGGGCCGGGGGCAGTGCCTTGTGCCCTTCGGGCAGGCGGTCGCGTCCCGCGGCCCGCCGCCCGCCGTCCGGCAGGGGACGGGCGGCGGGCGGCGAGAGCGAGCCGGTGACGGGAGGGCCGCTCCGGGCGACGCGCCGTCGCGCTACGGCGGTCCCTTGACCCGGGGCGGGCCCCTGACCCGGGGCGGGCCCCTACAGCCTTCCGACGACCTTGCGCGGCCTGATCCGCACGACCACCCGCTCGGCGTCCTGTGCGGCGGTCGGGTTGAACTCGGCGTACTTCTTGCCGGTGTACTTCTCGCTCAGCTCGTCGATGAGCGCCTGGCCGCCGTCGGTGGTCATCTCCGCGGCGCCGCGGATCTCGGCGTACTCGTAGGGCGACTCGGGGTCCAGGACGACGACGCTGACGTTCGGGTCGCGGTCGATGTTCTTCTTCTTGCGCCGGTCGACTGTGGTCGAGAACAGGAGATCGTCACCGTCCCGCTTCACCCACACCGGGGAGAGCTGCGGGCGGCCGTCGGGCTGGACCGTCCCGACGACGATGAAGACGGGGCCGTCGAGCAGCGACTTGAGCCGGTCGGACAGGGCGACGGGCATGGGAACCTCCGTGACCTCGGTCGTATCAGGGGTGTCGGTGTGCCGGTGGTGTCGGTGGTGTCGGCAGTGGCTTAACCGGTACCCTCGCACGCCGTTTCCTCACCCGCACAGCGAGTCACCTCGCCGCGCGAGCCGGTCCGCGGGGCGGGGGCGCCGAGAGGAGCGGGCGGCGGGGCGCTGACGCGCGAGGGCAGGTCGGCGCGCAGGCTCGTCCGCGCGCCGTCAGGACACCCGCACGACGAGCGCCGTCGCCACCGCCATCAGGCCCTCGTCGCGGCCGGGGAAGCCGAGACCGTCGGTCGTGGCGCCGGAGACGGACACCGGCGCCCCGGCGGCCGCGGAGAGGATCTTCTGCGCCTCCTCGCGGCGCTTGCCGATCTTCGGCCGGGGGCCGACGACCTGCACGGCGACGTTCCCGATCCGGAAGCCCGCCGCGCGCACGATCCGCGCGGCCTCCGTCAGCAGCACGATCCCGGAGGCGCCCGACCACTCAGAGCGGCCGGTGCCGAAGTGCTGGCCGAGGTCGCCCAGCCCGGCGGCCGAGAACAGCGCGTTGCAGGCGGCGTGCGCGACGACGTCGGCGTCGGAGTGCCCGGCCAGGCCGGACCCCTCGCCCTCCCACTTCAGGCCCGCGCACCACAGCTCGCGGCCGTCCTCGAAGGCGTGGACGTCGGCGCCGACGCCGACCTGGGGCAGCAGCACGGGGGCGGCGCCGAACGGCGGCGGGGGCATCTGTGACGTTTGGGACGTCTGAGGGGCCTGGGATGTCTGGCCTACGCCGGGCGTCCCGGCGCGGTCGGGCGTCTCGGCGGGGTCGGGCGTCCCGGCGCGGCCAGACGTCCCGGCGGGGTTAGGAGTCCCGGCGCGGCCAGGAGTCCCGGAAGCCTCAGAAGCCATCGTTGAGCCTCCTGCGGGCCAGGACCGCCTCCGCGAGGACCAGGTCCAGCGGGCGGGTGACCTTGAAGGCCTCCTCATGGCCGGGTACGGCCACCACGCGCTCGCCGAGCTGTTCGACCATGCTCGCGTCGTCGGTGACGCTGCCGGTGGCCGTCTTGTGGGCGCGGACCAGGGTCGCCCGGTCGAAGCCCTGCGGGGTCTGCACGGCCCGCAGCAGCGAACGGTCGGGAGTGGCGGTCACCGGCTCGGGCGCGCCCGGCGCGGCGGCCGGCTCGACCTGCTTGACCGTGTCCGCGAGGGGCAGCACGGGGACGACGGCGGGCGCCCCGTCCCGCACGGCCTCGATCACCGCGTCCACGGTGTCCACCGGGACCAGCGGCCGGGCGGCGTCGTGCACGAGGACGACGTCGTGGCCGGGCGGCAGCGCCTCCAGGCCGAGGCGGACGGACTCCTGCCGGGTCTCGCCGCCGGGGACCACCACGACGTCCGTGCGCTCGGGCAGCGCGTACGCGTCGAGCAGCGAGGCGACCTCGCCGGCGCCGTCCGGCGGGGCCACCACGACCACCAGGGAGACGGCACGGGAGGCGGCCATGGCGCGCACCGCGTGCACGAGCATGGGGGTGCCGCCCAGTGTGCGCAGCGCCTTGGGAGCGCCCGGACCGAGGCGTACGCCCCGGCCGGCGGCCGGGATCACGGCGGCGACGGGGCTCCCCGGCCGGCCGGCCGTGGACGGGGGGCGCGATTCGTCAGACATCGGTTCCTGTCAGGTTTGTTTGCGGTCCCGGCGTGGGTAGGGCACACCGTGCCGGGCGCGACGCCTCGATCGGACCCTTCCGTGACGCCGGTCGAGCCGACCGCCCGGCCCGGCACACAGTATCGGGGGATCTTCCCCGCCGTACGGTGGCGCGTAAGCGGCTGCGGGGTTTGCGGCTGCGGGGGCAGCGGGGTCTGAGACCTGACGTCTGCGAAGTCCGAGACGACTTGGGAGACCGGGAGCCGTCCGCAGAGCCGCAGGATCGCCGGAGTCCGCGGGGAGCGGGTCCGCCCGCGACTAACTGGGGGTGGGCCGCAGGTCCGGCAACGCGGCCGCGACACGGCCATGCCGCCGTACCCGTCGACGGGATCTCTGCGATCTCGTCATCGGGCACCGCGGCATGTCGGTGCGCTGAGGGGGACTGAGGCGAGCGTCGCCGCCGCCCGCGTCAGGACGCGAGGACCTCGTCGAGCAGGGCCTCCGCCTTGTCCTCGTTCGTGTTCTCCGCGAGAGCCAGCTCGCTCACCAGGATCTGGCGGGCCTTGGCGAGCATGCGCTTCTCTCCGGCGGACAGTCCGCGCTCGCGCTCACGACGCCACAGGTCGCGCACGACTTCCGCGACCTTGATGACATCGCCGGAGGCGAGCTTCTCCAGGTTTGCCTTGTAACGACGCGACCAGTTCGTGGGCTCCTCGGCGTACGCGGCGCGCAGCACCTCGAAGACCCGGTCCAGTCCGTCCTGACCGACCACATCACGCACGCCGACGAACTCCGCATTGTCCGCTGGCACACGTACCGTCAGGTCACCCTGGGCGACCTTCAGCACCAAGTAGGTCTTGTCCACGCCTTTGATCTGACGAGTCTCGATGGCCTCGATCAGCGCGGCCCCGTGATGGGGATAGACCACGGTGTCGCCAACCTTGAACGTCATGTGACAGGTACCCCTTCCGTGGCTATCCAGAGTAACACGGAAACGGCGTCTTCTGAATGGCGTTTTCGCAGGTCAGGGCACATCTCGGGGCTTGACAACTGTCACCGGGACGTGCTTCGAGAGGGTCGCGCGAGCCGACGGGAAGGGGGTATGCGCAGGTCGGAGGGGCTGTTCGCACGGGGTGAATCGCGTACGTTACACACATCCGAGCAGTCGGCCAAACGTCTGGAAAATCCCTTTCGACCGGTCCCATGTGCTCGACTTCCGCTACTCCGTTCGGTGATCGGGGACGCCTCCGGACGACGACGAATCCGGAATTGATCTCAGCCCGCGCCGGAAGAGAGCCTGCCCCGCACTCGGCGATCACAGTGATCACAGTGATCAGGACGGTCGTGGCGATCACCGTGATCCGATGACCGGTTTTTCGGACGACCGCACGGCATTCCGGCGCGGAAATCCACGGCGGCGAGGCGAGAGCGAAGGGGCGGGTTTCCGCTGCGGTAAGGCGGGGCGGAGAGCAGGGAGCGCTGAGGTGAATGACGGACGGCGGCACGGCGAACCGCCGCGCGGGCGAGCGCCTCCCCCGCGCGGAGGGGGCCGTGCGGGGGAGGGCCGTGCGGGGGAGGGCCGTGCGGGGGAGGGCCGTGCGGGGGAGGGCCGTGCGGGGGAGGGCCGTGCGGGGGAGGCGCGAGGCGAGCGCCGCGGGGGCACGCTCGAAGCCTCCGGGTCCCCTACGGGTCCCGTACGAGCCCCCTACAGGACGCCGTACGACACGTTCCCCGGCCCGCCTGGGGCGGGTCGGGTGCGAGGCCGTGGGAACGGCTCGGTAACCTAAGCCCGCTGACAGACGCTTAGGGCCGCTTTATCAGAGAGCCGCCCTGTTCCGCCCACGTTCAAGGAGTTGCCGCCGCCGTGAGCAGCAGCCTTCGACGCGGCGCCCTCGCCGCCGCCGCCATCGCGTTCTCGATCGCCTCGCTCGCCGCCTGCGGCGCCGGAACCGATGCCCAGACGCTGGAGATCGAGCCGGACAACGCGGCCGTCACGGTCGGGGTCCTCCGGGTCCAGAACGCGGTGATCATCACCCAGCCCGGCGCCCAGACCAAGGGCCCGGCGGTCGTCTCGGCCACCCTCTTCAACAACGGCGACGACGACCAGACGCTGGACGCCGTCCGCCTCGCCGGCGGCGGCGCCGCCCAGCTCACCCCGGCGCAGGGCAAGGGCAAGCTGACGGTTCCCGCGCACGGCTCGCTGATCATCGGCGGCAAGGGCAACGCCTCCGCCGCGCTGACCGACCCGGGCCAGGCCGTGCAGGACGGCAACGCGCAGAAGATGACGTTCGCCTTCTCCAAGACCGGCGACGTGAACCTGAACGCCTTCGTCGTGCCGGCCCAGAACTACTTCGACAAGTGGGGCCCGTCCAGCATGCCGGCGGCCGCGGGCGCCCCGGGCTCCGCGGCGGCGTCCCCGTCCGGAAAGCCCAGCAAGCCCGGCAAGCCGCAGTCGCCGTCGGCGACGCCCACGGGCAAGCCGAACGCCTCCGGCTCGGCCCAGCCGGGCGGCGCCGCCGACACCGGGTCCGGCTCCTCGGCGGCGCCGAGCGACTCGGCGTCCCAGTCGGCCGCGGGGCACTGACTCCGCCCGCGGCACGCGCCGCGGCACGCACAGGGGCGGCGCCCTCCCAGGGAGGGCGCCGCCCCTGTGCCGTAGACGCCTGTCCGCGGCGTCCTGCGGCGGACCGCCTACGGCCGCCGTGACTCCTACGGCCGGAATCCCGCGGCCGGGAACTCCTACGGCTCGAACTTGTAGCCGAGTCCGCGGACCGTGACCAGGTAGCGCGGGGCGCCCGGGTCCGGCTCGATCTTGGCGCGCAGGCGCTTGACGTGCACGTCGAGCGTCTTGGTGTCGCCCACGTAGTCGGCGCCCCAGACCCGGTCGATGAGCTGCATGCGGGTCAGCACGCGCCCGGCGTTGCGCAGCAGCATCTCCAGGAGGTCGAACTCCTTCAGCGGCAGGTCCACCTTGGACCCGGAGACCGTGACGACGTGCCGGTCGACGTCCATGCGGACCGGGCCGGCCTCCAGAGCCGCCGGGGCGACCTCCTCCGGCTCGCCGCGCCGACGCAGCACCGCGCGGATCCGGGCGACCAGCTCGCGGGAGGAGAAGGGCTTCGTCACGTAGTCGTCGGCCCCTATCTCCAGGCCGACGACCTTGTCGATCTCGCTGTCCTTGGCGGTCACCATGATCACCGGGACGTTGGAGCGGCCGCGCAGTTGGCGGCACACCTCCGTGCCGGGCAGCCCCGGCAGCATCAGGTCGAGGAGGACGAGGTCGGCGCCGTTGCGCTCGAACTCGTCGAGCCCGTCGGGGCCGGTGGCCGCGACGGCGACCTCGAAGCCCTCCTTGCGGAGCATGTACGACAGAGCGTCGGAGAAGGACTCCTCGTCCTCGACGACGAGCACTCGGGTCACGGAAGGACCTCCGGGGCGGGAAGCGAAGCGTACGGGGACGACTTCTCGGGTGAAGAAGAAGGTGAAGAAGAGGAAGAGGTAGACGCGGCGGCCGGGGCGGATCGGTCCGACGCGGCGGCGGATCGGTCCGACGCGGCGGACAGGGCCGACCGGGACGGCTGGGGCGACGCGGCCGACCGAGGAGGCTGGAGCGAGTCGGGCGACCGAGGCGGCTGGGGTCGCTGGGACGAGTCGGACGACCGAGGCGGCTGCGGGGCTGGGGCTTCGGCGGGGCGCCGCACGCCTTCCTCGGCGCCCTCGACCCTCTCGGCCCCCTTGGCCTTCGCGGCCTCGGCGGTCTCCTCACCCCTCTTCCCCTCGGCCTCCTCGTCGACGGCGGGGTGCTGCTGGGCGCGGTCCCGGTCCTGATCCCGGTTCCGGTTCCGGTCGCGGGCCTCGCGGGCCGCCGCCGCCTCGGGCAGCCGCAGCGTGAAGGTGGACCCCTGGCCCTCGGCGCTCCACACCGTGACCTCCCCGCCGTGCGAGGCGGCCACGTGCTTCACGATCGCGAGGCCCAGGCCAGTGCCGCCGGTGGCCCGGGAGCGGGCCGGATCGACGCGGTAGAAGCGCTCGAAGACGCGCTCCTTGTCCTTCTCGGAGATGCCGATGCCCTGGTCGGTCACGGCGATCTCGATGAGGTCGCCGCCGGCCGCGGCCACCCGGCGCGCGGCGATGCCGACCCGCGTGCGGGCCGGGGAGTAGTTGACGGCGTTCTCCACGAGGTTGCCGAGCGCGGCGGCCAACTGGCCGCGGTTGCCCCACACCCGCAGGTCGGCGGTGCCGCCGGTGGCCATGGTGATCTGCTTGGTCCCGGCCTGGTGGCGGCAGCGGTCGATGGCCTCGGCCACGAGTTCGTCGACGCGGACCGGCTCGGCGTCCTCCAGCGGGTCGTCGTTCTGGACCCGGGAGAGGTCGATCAGCTCCTGCACCAGGTTGGTCAGCCGGGTCGCCTCGATCTGCATCCGCCCGGCGAAGCGCTCCACCGCCTCGGGGTCGTCGGAGGCGTCCATGACGGCCTCGGAGAGGAGGGAGAGGGCGCCGACCGGCGTCTTCAGCTCGTGGCTCACATTGGCGACGAAGTCGCGCCGTACGGCTTCGATCCGACGGGCCTCGGTCAGGTCCTCCACGAGCAGCAGCACCAGCCGGGACCCCAGGGGCGCGACGCGCGCCGAGACGGCGAGGGCCTCGCCGCGCCCGGTGCCGCGCCGGGGCAGGTCCAGCTCGGCCTGCCGTATCTCCCCGTCCCGGCGGGTGTCCCGGGCCATCTGGATCATCGGCTCGACCGCCAGCTTGCCGCCGCGCACCAGTCCCAGCGCGTACGCCGCGGAGCTGGCCTTGACGACCGCGTCGGCCTCGTCGAGGACGACGGCGGAGGAGCGCAGCACGGACAGCACCGTGTCCACGCCGGGCGGGAGTACCGGGTCGGTGTGCAGCGAGGTGCGCGTGGGACGCTTCTGCTCGCGCTCACTGAAGCGGAACGCCAGCACGGCGATGACGCCGGTGAGCACTCCGACGATCGCCGCCGCTGCGGCGACCGCCGCGTTCACGTCCATGCCCCCAGGTTAGGCACGGGGTACGACATGTCCGCAGCCATCGGAGTGCGACCTCGAACACTCGTCGCCCAGAGTTCACCTTCAGGCCAGGGATGATTCATTTGGGAGGGCGGAAACGGACGCGTACGGGCCGGAACGTGGGAGCGTGGGGTTCGCACCGCTGGTTTGTCACCGGGACGGCCGCCGGCCGTCACGGGGAGTGCCACCCCTTGCAGCCCCTGAAAAAGAAACGCACGAGAGGGAACCCTGATGCGGGACGCGTACCACGAGGAACTGGACTCGATCGGCGACGGACTGGTGGAGATGGCCCGGCTGGTCGGCTCCGCGATCGGGCGCGCCACGACCGCCATCCTCGACTCCGACCTGAAGCTGGCCGAGAGCGTGATCGAAGCCGACCAGAGGGTCGACGAACTCCAGCACGACCTGGAGGCTCGGGCCATAGCACTGCTGGCCCGGCAGCAGCCGGTGGCCACGGACCTGCGGATCGTCGTGACCTCGCTGCGCATGTCGGCCGACCTGGAGCGTTCGGGCGACCTCGCCCAGCACGTCGCCAAGCTGGCCCGGCTGCGCTTCCCCGAGTGCGCGGTCCCGCTCGACCTGGCCGCCACCGTGCTGGAGATGGGCCAGCTCGCCCAGCGCCTGATGGCGAAGGCGGCCGAGGTGATCGTGACCAAGGACGTCGACCTGGCGCTCCAGTTGGAGCAGGACGACGACGAGATGGACCTCCTGCACCGCACCCTGTTCCAGCACCTGATCGACGACCGCTGGAAGCACGGCATCGAGACGGCCGTGGACGTCACCCTGCTCGGCCGCTACTACGAGCGCTACGCCGACCACGCGGTGGCCGTCGCCAAGCGCGTCGTCTACCTGGTCACGGGCGAGCACGCGGACGACCTCCAGGCGGACTCCAAGCCGGACATCAAGCCGGTGACGGCGGTGGAGGGCAAGTAGCCCCCCGAGGCGGGAGGGGTGCCGGGGGCGTCTGGGGCGCCGGGGCGGGCAGGCGTACGCCCCCGGAGTGCGGGTAAGCCTCTGTGCGCCGTTGAAGCGCCGGGCCGAGCGGGCATGCAATGGACACCGGCATCAGCGTCGAGGAGGGACCCATGGCCGAATCCCCCAGCACCACGCCCGATCCCGCACGGCACCAGGAGACCGAGCAGCCCGCGGAGACCAGAAGCCTCCCGCTTCTGGCCGCCTGCGGCTGCGGTTCCGGCTGCGGCTGCGGCTGCCAGTCGGGCGCGCCGTGTCAGTG
Source organism: Streptomyces sp. NPDC046985 (assembly GCF_040644415.1). Taxonomy (NCBI): domain Bacteria; kingdom Bacillati; phylum Actinomycetota; class Actinomycetes; order Kitasatosporales; family Streptomycetaceae; genus Streptomyces; species Streptomyces sp. NPDC046985. The sequence continues at coordinate 76,181 of NZ_JBEYWK010000024.1, read as the reverse complement.
CGGCTGACGACGCGCGGCGAACGGGGCGCGGGGTGCGGCCAGGTCGGCCGCACCCCGCGCCCACGCGCTCGACGGCGGGTCGCTCGGGGTCCGGCTACTCCCCCGCGACCGCCGACACCTCCCACAGCGGCGCCGCGTGCCGGTGCGGCTCGCTCTCGACGAGCAGGGCGCGCAGGCGCTCGCGCTGGCCGCTCGGCAGCCCCAGAGCCTCGGTGAGGCGGCGGAAGGTCGTGTGCGTGACGCCGCGGCGCCTGGCTTCTCGCGCGAACGTGTCGAGCTGAGCCAGCACGCGTCCCGCGTCCAGAGTCGTCGAAGGCCGTTCCGTGAGCCACGCTGCCTTGGCACGCTCGTGGTCGATCTCCGAGAAGCCGCAGATCTCACGGCTGTGCGCCTCGGCCTCGTCCAGGGTGGCGGTGGTCATGAGGGCGCGGGCGAGGGCGTTGCGGCTCACCGCGTCGTCCAGGTCGACCTCGTGGACCGTGGGTCCCTCGTCGGTGAGGGGAACGGACAGGCCGGCGTCGCGCACCTCGCAGATCCCGCGGACTCCGCGGGCGGTGGCGGCGAGCATGGCTGTCACATCTGAGGGATGCCAGTCCAGGACGCCACCGATCCCTAGCAGGCTTTAGGGGTGCCCCTCTTACTGCCCCGCCGACAGCGTGGGTGTTCACGTCCTTACTGCCCCGCCCACAGCGTGGGTGTTCGCGTCGCAGGTATGACGGTTACCCAGCGAACCCGGGACGGGTTCAGTCTTGGGGGCCGGTCATCGACTGGCCCGAATCATCACTGTGAGCACAGGCGAGGCCGGTGATGGCTGGCTCTGGCCGATGTCCTCGTATCCCCATGACTTGTAGAGCGCGTGAACCTTTCCGTCGCCGGCGGCGCGGTTGACCATGAGCGTGACGTACGGTTCGTCGCGTCTGGCGAGAAGGGCGTCATGGATGCGCCGGGCTGTGCCGGTCTTGCGCCAGGCCGGCCGAACGCCGCCCTCCTTGAGCGCCACGGCTGGACGCTCGGTGTACTTCTTTGCAGGCTCCGGACTGATGCGCTGCCAGTAGCGGTCGCCGTGCCGGAGAGTGTTGCCGTACACGAAGCCGACCGGCTGACCGTCCGAGTATGCGAGCACGGCTGTGAACCCTGGCTCAGCTCCGTGTCGATCCAGACGTTCGCCGAACGCGGTGACGGCGTAGTTCGGCAGGTGCAGCAGCGGGGCACGCACGTCGGCGTAAACATCGAGGAGATCGCCGCGGACGGTGTCGAGGATGGTGAACGTGCGCAGTTCGATGGCGGGCACCGTCGTCATGCGGCTGTCCTCCAGCTAGTGGTGTGTTCAGTCCAGGTCCGGACGGTGGCGCTGCCCGGTGCCTTGGCGCGCAGGGCGGCGCCGAACTCCTGGAGCATGCGCGACACGCGTGCATGCCGGACGGCAGCCTCCACGGAAATCTTCATCGCGGTGGCCGTGGCAGCGTCGGCGTCGCCCTGCCCGAGCTGGGCGTGAGCAAGCCGTGCGGAGTTGATGGCTCGGTCACGCTGCATTCGGGGATGGAGCAAAGTCAGACTCCTGTGGGCGTGCGATTCGGCTTCCTCGAAGCTGCCGAGGCGCAGATGCGCGGAGAGAGCGAGTGTTGCAAGCTCGGCACCATCGCGGACAGCAGCCATCCACACCGGGCGGGCCAGATCTGAAGTGGCACGTGCGAGTGCGTCCTGAGCGCAACCGAGGGCGTGCTGTACGGCTGCGGTGTCCCCGGTGAGGCCGAGGGTGGCGGCCTGTCGGGCATGGCCGAGACTGGCGAACAATGGGTCCCGACGCGTGAGGTGGAGGTTGCGGGCCACGTCGTTGGCCGCGAGTGCGTCGGCGGGGCGGCCCATATGGCGGTACATGGTGCCGGCGTGGCTCCAGATCCGGAACTTGATCGCCTGGTCGCCGGACATCTCAGCGAGAGCTTGGGCTTCGCGCATGTGCGCTTTGGCGACGTCGTAGCGTCGGCCGTCGATGGCGGCCCACATCGCCGAGGAGCGGAACGCGGCTGCGGAGGCGTAGAGGCTGCTGCGCACGCGCTGGGTGGCACTGCCGGTGTTCTGAAGGTTCAGTGCCTCGTCAGCGAGGGCGGCAGCTCGCTCCTCGATGCCGAGTTGGCCGCCGTGGCGGTGGTCGCTGGCGACGATCTCGGCGAAGCGCTTGTTCAGGCGGTTCACATCGCTCATGCCGATACGGCGCCGCGATGCGATGCCTGGCGCGGCTGCTGCGGCAGCCGCTGCTGCGATGCCGCCGACGAGGGTACGGCGCTTCATGTCGGGCTCCTCTTGCTGCGGTGACGCTGGAGCGGGCGAAGGCCGGCCCCGTGGCACGAACCCTAAAGCGACGGCGGGTAAGCCAGTGACGTCCTCAAGGGCGTTACGGGTCAACGACTTCGGCCAGGAAACCCGGCCCGCCTTCCACGCCCGTACCGATGATCCGTCGAGACCGCCCACACGTCCGGACAACCGTTCAACGGCCTGGTTCACGGCTTCGGCCAGGCTGTTCGAGCTGTAGCCGTGTTCGGTCATCCACGTTTCAAGGACTGTGTTGCGGATCGCGTCCATGCGGGCACGGTAGCCCGCGCACTCTCCAGCCGCCAGGTAAAGGAGAGACCAAAACGCCCTATGGCAGGCCCTCGGAGGGGCGCTTGAACGCCCTAACCAGGGTTCCAGACAACGGAGTTATCTGGTTGTCGGTCGCTCTTCGCGAGTGGCTGTTGACGGCTCGGTCCGCCCACGAAGAGCACAGGGGCGGAGCGAGCGCCGAGACGACACGAAGGCTCCATCCCATGCCGAGTCTGAAGAAACCAGTGGAGACGGCCCTCGCCAGCCATCCCACGTACAGCGAGACCTTCCCGTGCGAGCCGTCCACGGCCGAGGTCGGGCGCAAGCTCGTCCGGGGGATTCTCGGAATATGGCACCTCGACGACCTAGCCGACCGTGCCGAGTTGATCATCACGGAGTTGATCGCCAACGCGTCCAGGCACACCCCGTGCCCCGAGGTCCGTCTCGTTGTCGGGCGGCCCAGCGCGACACGGGTACGTATCGGGATCGTGGACGAGGAGCCGACGCGGCTGCCGGTGCTGAGCCACGCGGGCGAGGAAGACGAGTCGGGTCGCGGACTGCTCCTCATCGATGCCGTTGCCGACCACTGGGGCTGTGACCTTCAGAGTTCGGGCAGGTGTCTGCGGGGCAAAGAGGTCTGGGCCGAACTGCACACCGAGGGCGACGAGTGAGAGCCCGGCTGAGGCGCCTTCGCCTCTTCGGGCTTTCGTCCGCTCGCCGTTTCAGCTCTGGGCCGGCGCCGCCGGGCATCAGGCCCCCTGATCGACCGCCTCGACCGGTGGGGGAAGGGCCGTTCCTCGATGGATTCGTCATGGATCACCGGTGACTGCTGGCTCGGCTGCGAACGCACCGGAGTGACGGTGATCTGGCTCGGTCCCGTGCAGTGGGACGGGCAGCACGCCCCCTTCTGCGCGTGTGAGCCGTGCCTCGAACGTCTCAAGGCCCAGGCTCTCGCCTACTTCATGGGGCACTGATCGGCTTCCGCTTGATCAGGCCCTTGTACTCGACTTCCTGGCGTGGGTGGGCGGTCCGACCGGATCTCTGTGCGGGCCGCATTCCCTCCCGCCGGGTGGACCGGAACCGCCCGCGAGGAGGAGTTGTCCCGGCAGCGCTCCTCGGACGGCTTCTGGTGGGCACTTCAGCCCAGCTCAGCAACGACAGACAACGACAAGGAGTTGCAGCATGACACGCAGCACCGTGGTGCCGAGCCGTACCGAAGCAGTACGCCCCCAGATTGCGGGTGCGTCAGACGGATTCGACCTGGACGTCTCGCTCGTCGAGATCGCTGACCCGGCAGGTCTGGTCAACCTGACCGACGACAACTGCGGTTCCACCTGCGGCGCTTGCATCACCAACGCCGCCTGACGCCTGACCCGCGTACAAGCTCACCTTCGGTCTGGTGTCGTCGCGTCTCAGCGCGGCGGCGCCAGCCGCCCGTCCCGTTGCCCACGGAGGTCTTCGGTGGTCCCTCTGCCCACAGCGTTCCGAGCCGGTTCCACGGCTCTCGTGCGTGCCGTGGCCCGCCGGTCTCTGCCTGCTCCTCCGTGCCCTGACCCTGATGACCGCTCGCCCGACGGCTCATCCGCCTGTGTGACGTGGCTTCGCGAGGTCTGGACTGACCAGGACATCGCCGAGGCCGTAGAGCACTCCAGCCCGGCCCTGGCCACGCAGGTACGAGCCGTGTGCGCGGCTGAGAACCCTCTCCGTCGAGACGTACGGCGCGCGACGCTGTCGCTGGCCCGCTACCTGCTGCGGGCCCAGCACCGGGCGACGCCCTTCGGCCTGTTCGCCGGTGTGACCACTGCGGAATTCGGCCCGCAGGCGCGTGCGGAATGGGGCGAGGAGCACGTAGCCGTTGGTCGTGCCGGGGCCGAGTGGCTGGCCGCTGTGATCGAACGGCTTGAGTCCTGCCCAGAACTCCTCGACCGGCTGCCCGTGGTCGTCAACAACACCGTGACGAGCCGTGGAGACCGGCTCATCGTGCCGTTCCAATCCGATGCCAAGGACGACCGGAGGCGTGCGGTCGAGGCATCCCTGACCCTGACAGGACCGGTGCGTGCGGTCCTGGCCGCAAGCCGGACTCCGATTCGCTGCGGAGCCCTCGTGGCGAAGTTACGGGCGGAGTTCCCCGAGGCGGCCCCGGATAAAGCGCGCCGTCTGCTGGCGGAGCTGATCCGGCGGCGCGTGTTGATCACGAGCCTGCACGCCCCCAGCACCGAGATCGACGCCCTCGGGCATCTGGTGGAGCAACTCGGTGCGACGGGCGTCGAAGGCAACGCACCGGCCGCGGAGATCGGACGCGAGCTGCGTGCGATCCGGAAAGACCTGGAGGAGTGCCTCACGCGCGCTGGCCGGGACAGCGTCGCCGCGCGGATGCGAACTCTCCTGCCCGGCCTGCGCCGCCACCCCGTAGCACTTGACCTGCGGCTGGATGCGCAGATGGTTCTGCCGGAGGAAGTGGCCCGGGAGATCGAGCGTGCCGCCTTCATCCTGACCCGGGTGAGCGGCCGCCCCTATGGAGCAGCCTCCTGGAACGCCTACCATCAGCGCTTCTACGAGCGGTACGGCATCGGCACGATGGTGCCGCTCACGGAGGCCGTCGCGGACAGCGGGACCGGCTATCCGGATGGCTACCCGGGCGCCCCCGCCGGTGCGCGTCGGCCTCGCGTCTCCGCTCGGGATGACGCCCTTGTCCGCCTGGCGCAGGACGCCGCGCTCGACGGCTGCGACGAGGTCGTGCTCACCGACGAACAGATCGCCGCCCTGGACGTGGGGCCGGACGAGCCACGACTGCCGCCGCATCTGGAGGTGGGGGTGCGAGTGCACGCCACCGGCTTGGAAGACTTGCAGCGCGGGCGATTCCGGCTGGAGATCGCGAGTGTGTCGCGCGGAGCCGGCGTTTCGACAGGTCGGTTCCTCGGCGTCCTGGCCCCTCTCGGGCGTCAGGCTCTTGCCGCTGAGCTGGCCGATCTTCCGGCCGCGGACAGCGACACCGTGTCCGCCCAGCTCTCCTTTCCGCCGCTTCTTCCGGAGAGCGCTCACGTCACCCGCGCTCCTCAGATTGCGCCCACGGTGATCAGCCTCCAGGAGCACCGCGCACCGAAGGACACCGTCCTCACCCCGGAGGATCTGGCCGTCGGGTGCGACGGCCGCCGCATGTACCTGGCCGCTCCACAACGGGGCCACCGTGTCGAGGCCGTCGGCATGAACGCGCTGAACCTGCACACGCACACTCCGCCGCTGGCACGGTTCCTCACCGAGCTGTCCCGCGCCCAGTGCGCACAGGTCACCGTCTTCGACTGGGGCGTCGCAGCAGCGATGCCGTTCCTGCCACGCCTGCGGTACGGGCGCACGGTGTTGGCCCCGGCGCGCTGGCGCCTGGAGGCTTCCGAACTGCCCGGTCGCGCGTGCCCCCGGGATGAGTGGGACAACGCGTTCGTCGAATGGCGGGCCCGGCGGCGGCTGCCTCGCCGTGCGCTTCTCGTCGAGGACGACCGGCGACTCTTCCTCGACCTGGACGAGGCCGGCCATCGGACGCTCCTGCGCCGGCGCCTCGACCGTACGCACTCCGCTCTGCTCGACGAGGCTCCGGAACCCGGAGCGTACGGCTGGTGCGGCGGGCGGCCGCACGAGGTCGTGGTGCCGCTCAAGGCGACCCGATCGCCGTCCTGGCCGCCCCTGCCCGTCCCCACCCAGGCTCGCGTCCTCTCGTCGGCTCAGACGCAGACGCCCGCCGCTTCCTCGGTACTGCTCGCCGCCCTGCACGGAGACGCCCGCCGCCAGGACATCCTGCTCACGCAGCACCTTCCCGGCCTCCTCGAACGACTGGGCAGCCCGCCCTGGTGGTTCATCCGCTTCCGTGACCCGGACCAGCACCTCCGCGTGCGCATCGCCCTCTCCGACGGCGGAACCTTCGCTCAGACTGCGCACACCGTGAGCGTGTGGGCCGACGACCTGCGCGGCGCCGGTTTGCTGGCAGACCTGCGCTACCCGACCTCCTACCGGGAGATGGGCCGTTGGGGCTCGAATGCCGCATGGGAGGCGGCCGAGGAAGTGTTCCGCGCAGACTCGCGCGCCGTCCTGGCCCAGCTCGCAGAGCCGCAGAGACCAGCGCAACGCGTGCTGGTGGCGGCCCACACCGTGGCCATCGCCTCCGCGTTCCTCGGCAGCACCGCGGCCGCGATGCGCTGGCTGACCGACCACATCCCGCCGACAGCGCCCGCGCCCGTTCACCGTACGCAGTTCAGCGAGGCCGTACGGTTCGCCGATCCGGCCGACGACTGGGCCGCCCTGCGCGAAGCCCAGGGTGGAGACGTCGTCGTGCCGGAATGGGCAGAGCGCGATGCGGCGCTCGCCGCGTACCGGTCACACTTTCCCGGCCCGGACACCCGGGGCATCGCCGTCGACGACGTCCTGACCTCCCTCCTGCACGTCCACTTCGTGCGACACGTGGCCGTGAACTTCCCCGAGGAAGAGGTGTGCCTCTATCTGGCGCGTGCCGCGGCTCTGGCGTGGACCGCCCGGACTGCCGGGAGGCCGTCGTGACCGTTCACCCCATGCTCGACCTGGTAGATGCGGTTGCCGTGCGGCTCGCGGACCCTGACACGGCGTCTTCCGTCTTTCAGGCACACCGGCAACACCTCGCCTACGGGCCGCCCGGTATCGCGCTTCTCCACATCGAGCGGGCCGCGAACGGTCTAGGACCGTGGCAGCGAGCGCACAACTGGCTCGCCGCCGGGTCCCAGGGGCTTCTCACGACCGGACCCGACAGTCACCCTTTCTATGGAATGCCCGCCTTCGCGCACGCTCTTTCCTGCGCCGCCGACCGTCTCCCAGGCTCCTACCAGCGGGCCTTGGGCGCGATGGACCGGCAGATCGAGATCGACGTCAGACGCCGTCTCGACGCCGCGCACCGCCGTATGGATGCCGGGGGCCTGCCTCAGCTCGCCGAGTTCGACGCCATCCGGGGCCTGACCGGATACGGCGCCTACCTTCTACGCCGTGACCCGGGCGGCCTCACGATCCGCGATGTCCTGGACTACTGCGTACGCCTCACCGAACCGATCACCCACAGTGGCGAAATCCTTCCGGGGTGGTGGTGCGCAACCGGGCCCTCGGGCAGCCCGGACGGACGATTCCCGGGCGGGCACGCCAACAGCGGCATGGCACACGGCGTCGGCGGGGTGCTCGCGCTCTTGGCTCTCGCAGCTCGGAAAGGCGCCGTCACCAACGGGCGGCACGGAGCTTTGCGCGCCGTCCTGGCCTGGCTCGACCGCTGGCAGGAGGAGACGGGCAAAGGACCGGCCTGGCCGTACTGGATCACCCGGAGCGAGCTGCGTACCGGCCGCATCGTCCCGTCCGGGCCCCGGCGGCCGTCCTGGTGCTACGGCACCGCTGGCCTCGCCCGCGCCCGGCAACTCGCCGCGCTCGCCACAGGGGACACTGATCGCCAGATCGGGGCGGAGAACGCGCTCGCCGCCGCCCTCACCGAGCCAGGCCAGCTCGGAGCCACGGCGGACAACGGACTCTGCCACGGCTTCGCCGGTCTTGTGCACATCGCCGTCCGCGCGGCCGAAGACGCCCATCCTTCGACCGCTGGCCGACTCCGCGCCGCGATCCCGGCGCTTCTGGCCGCGATCTGGCCGCCGGAGAGCGACCTCGAACGCACGGCCGCGGCGTTCGTCAGCGGCGCAGGAGGAGTCGGTCCCGGTCTGCTCGACGGCGCCGCAGGCACAGCCCTGGCCCTCCTCGCGGCCGGAACTGCCGTACCGCCCCGGACCGCCTGGGACGCCTGCCTGCTCGTCGCCTGATTCACCGACCGAAGGACTTCCATGCCTCCTGACCGCTGGCAGCAGCACAACATCACCTTCAGCGACCGGGAGAGCGCCCGGCGCGCCATCGACGAACGCCTCGGGCCCGCTCTGATCGCTGCCGAGGACAAGGGTCAGCTCACCGGCTGGTGGTTCATGAACAAGCAGCCCTGGCCGCTGCGATACCTGGCCGACGAACCCTCCCCGGACGTCGAGTCGTCACTGAGTGATCTCGTGGGCGATGGGGTGGTCGTGTCGTGGCTGCCATGCGTCTACGAACCCGAGACCGAGACGTTCGGCGGCCCGGACGCCACGGACGCCGCCCACGGACTGTTCCACAGCGACTGCCGCCACCTGCTCACCTACCAGCCAGGCCCGGAGCACCTGGGACGCCGGGAAACCGCGGTCCTGCTGGCGAGTGCCATGATGCGCGGCGCCGGACTCGACTGGTTCGAACAGGGCGACGTATGGGCGAAGGTCGCCGCCCTCCGGCCGGTCACGAGTGCTCTGTCACCCGCACGAGTCGTCGAACTCATCCCGTCAGTCCGGAAGCTCATGACCGCCGATGCCCATGGCCTCTCCCGCCGGGACGGCCCGCTGCACGGGCACGGCGCATGGGTGACCGCATTCGAACGGGCGGGGGCCGCACTTGCCGACCTCGCGCAATGCGGCGCGCTCACGCGCGGTCTGCGCGCCGTCATCACCCACCACGTCATCTTCCACGCCAACCGCGCCGGTCTCCTCCGGGAAGACCAGAGCGCCCTGTCCGACATCGCACGAAAGGCAGTCATGGGAACGAGTGACCACACCGCGTCGCAGACCGAGTCGACGACGAACGCCGATAGCGTGAAAGCGGTGAACACCGACGCGATCACCACCCCCACGTCTGATGCCGAGCGCCTCCGCAACGCCTTGGTCGACCAGCTTCGCGCTGACGGAAACGCTCGCACGCCCGCCGTCGAGAGCGCGTTGCGGACCGTGCCCCGTCACGCGTTCGTCCCCGGTGCGCGGCTCGAAGACGCGTACGCCAACGCGCCGGTGCACATCAAGTACGACACCGACGGCAGTTCGATCTCCTGCGCCTCCCAGCCGGGCGTGGTCGCCCTCATGCTGGACCAGCTCGACGCTCAGCCCGGCGAGCGCATTCTCGAACTCGGCGCCGGAAGCGGCTACAACGCGGGACTGCTCGCCCAACTGGTCGGTGAGAGCGGGCACGTCACCACGCTCGATGTCGACGGCGACCTCGTGGAGGGCGCCCGCGCGCATCTCTCTTCCGCCGCGATCACCAACGTCGAGACGGTGACGCGGGACGGTGCCCTCGGCTACGCGGAAGGCGCGCCGTACGACCGGATCATCGCCACCGTGGGCGCACACGGCGTGCCGCATGCGTGGCTTCAGCAACTCGCCCCCGGCGGCCGGCTCCTCGTTCCGCAGCGCCTCAAGGGCACGGTGTCCCGGTCCATCGCCTACGAGCAGCGCGACGGCCGGTGGCTGTCCCTCGGCAGCCAGATGAACACCTTCATGCCGCTCCGGCGGGGCATCGCAGACGACGACCGCCGAGTCATCCCGCTCAGCACGGACGGAACCGTACGGCTCCAAGCCCCTGCCGGGCAGAGCATCGACGCACAGGCCCTCGCCGACGTCCTGCGCGAGCCGCGCACCGAGGAGTGGACGGGCGTGACGTTCCGCGCCATGGAGTCGCCGGAGTGGATGGAACTCTTCCTGAGCTGCTCCCTTCCCTCCGGCCTGATCCGGATGCTGTTTCCGCAAGCGGCCAAGGGCACTCTGCTCACCGAGGACCCCTACCTTTCCTCGACCGCAGCCGTCGACGAGGGCGCCGTCACCTACCTCGCCCGGCGTCTGTCGGAGAAGAAGACCTCCGAGGGCGGCAAGCTGTGGGAGTTCGGGGTCATCGGCCACGGCCCCGGCAGCGAGGAACTGGCGGCGAAGGTCGCAGCAGCCACACGTACATGGGACCTGGAGTACCGGGATCGCGAGGCCGCGTTCGAGATCCAGCCCCTCGACGCCCCCGCGATCGAGCAGCGCGCCGGCCTCTTCACGCTCGACACCCCGCTGAACCGCATCGTCGTCGACTGGCGGTGACGTCCCACGCGGAGGGGAAGGTGGCCGCCGGCGTGCACTGGCGGCCACCGTCGTCCCGCCCGCTCTCACTCACACCCGGGGGAGTCCATGGACCCGCACGGCTCCACAGCTCAGCGCTTCCCGCTTGTCGCCCGATTCCGGCCTGCCTGCCTTCCCCTGCGCAAGCGCGTGCGCGCGCTCGTCGACCTGGCGGACGCCGCGGTGAAGAAGACCGATCAGGGGCTGGCTTCATCCGTCTACAACCAGGCCGCGCTCGTCGCCTCCGATCTCGACCTTCCCGACCTGGCACGCGAGATGTGCCACGAGCACGCCGACGCCTACCTCCATGCCTGCCCTCTGCCCGCCATGAGCGCGATTCGCGGCCTGGAACCCGTCGTCAACCTCGCCCGCCTCCAGATCCGAGGCGGTCACGCCGATGCGGGCCGTCAGCGGCTGCTCGACCTGTACGTTGCTGTCGAGGCGAGTGCGCATGCTCAGTTCGACGGTGTCGAGGTTCCGGCGGACCTTACGGTGACGGATGAGGACCGCCACGAGGTCCGTGCGTGGTTGTGGCGCGTGCTCCTCGCCGACGGCGCGCGCACGTTCACGACCGAGGGACGCTGGGCCGAGGCCCTGACCCACATCGAAGCTCACCGCGGCGTAGGCGAGCGGATGCTCGACGGGCGTCAAGTCGCCGTACTCGCCGCCCTCGTTGAGGGTGACACGGCACGGGCCGGTGTTCTCCTCGCCGACACGATGCCCGGTGATCCGTGGGAGCGGGCCGTTACGGCATGCCTCACCGTCCTGTGCCGCCGCGACGCCCGGCAGCCGGTCGACGGCCACCTGGCGGACCTGGCAGCCACCTGTCTTGAGCGCCGGTCCGAGCCTGGGATGACCGTCTTCGACACCCGGCTCGGACTTACCGTCCTCGACGCGATCGGTTCCGACGACTCGGCCGCCGTGCACCGCGTCGTCGAGGACCTCCACCGCAGGACGACGGATGCCGAAGACGGCTATGCGGCCCGCGAAATCCTGGCGCACCATCTGTTCACCGCGATCGCCACGGACCGGCAGGCACAGGACTGCCGCGCACTGGTGCGTTCCTGCGCCCTCGGGGCAGGGACCATGCCGGACGAGCTGAAAGGAGAGCTGACGGCGGCACTCCGCGCCAGCGACAGCGTGATCCGGGAAAGCCTTGCACGCCCCTCAGACCTCGGACGTGCAGCCCTTACAGAGAGGGCCCAGCGGGCCGGGGCCGAAGCGAAAGACGTCTAGGACGGGCAGTTAGAACCGGGGCCCACAGCGGTCCCAGGCCGCGAAAATGCCCCTGAGTCGCGCCATGCGCGCAGCTCAGGAGCATGATCACGAAGGTTACTTCTTCTTGCCCTGGTTCTTGACCGCCTCGATGGCCGCTGCGGCCGTCTCCGGGTCGAGGTACCTGCCGCCGGGGACGAGCGGCTTGAAGTCGGCGTCCAGCTCGTAGGAGAGCGGGATGCCCGTGGGGATGTTCAGGCTCGCGATGTCCGCGTCCGAGATGTCGTCCAGGTGCTTGACCAGGGCGCGCAGGCTGTTGCCGTGGGCGGCGAGCAGGACCGTGCGGCCGTCGAGGAGGTCGGGGACGACGTTGTCGTACCAGTACGGGAGCATGCGGACGACGACGTCCTTCAGGCACTCCGTCTGCGGGCGCAGCTCGGGCGGGAGGTCCGCGTAGCGCGCGTCGTGGAACTGGGAGTACTCGGCGTCGCGGGGCAGCGGCGGGGGCGGGGTGTCGTAGGAGCGGCGCCACAGCATGAACTGCTCCTCGCCGTACTCGGCGAGGGTCTGCGCCTTGTCCTTGCCCTGGAGGGCGCCGTAGTGGCGCTCGTTCAGCCGCCAGGAACGGTGCACCGGGATCCAGAGGCGGTCGGCGGCCTCCAAGGCGAGCTGCCCCGTGCGGATGGCGCGCTTCAGGAGGGAGGTGTGGACCACGTCCGGGAGCAGGCCGGCGTCCTTCAGCAGCTCGCCGCCGCGGATCGCCTCCTTCTCGCCCTTCGGGGTGAGATTGACGTCCACCCAGCCGGTGAACAGGTTCTTCTCGTTCCACTCGCTCTCGCCGTGGCGGAGCAGGATCAGCTTGTACGGTGCGTCGGCCATGTCCCAGAGCGTAATCCACGCATTCGAGCCCGGTCCCGGCCGCCCGCGGGCCCGCCCGTGGCCCAGTGCGCCTCCCCCTCGCGCCCCCGCCGGTTGACGGGATCCGTTAATCGAGTGGCTCCCCGATCTTGTCGTCTCGTAAGATTCTCTTGACCACTCAGCCACTTACACCTCCAGAGGTCGCCCATGTCCGCCGCCAGTCTCCGCCGTGCCGCCCGCGAGGCCGTCTCCGGGCTGCCCCGCGAGTTCTGGTGGCTGTGGACCAGCACCCTGGTCAACCGGCTCGGGGCCTTCGTCGCCACGTTCATGGCGCTGTACCTGACCCTCGACCGCGGCTACTCCGCCTCCTACGCCGGCCTCGTCGCGTCGCTGCACGGGCTCGGCGGCGTCGTCGCCTCGCTCGGCGGCGGGGTGATGGCCGACCGGTTCGGGCGGCGGCCGACGCTGCTCATCGCCCAGTCCGCCACGGCCGCCAGCGTCACCCTGCTCGGCTTCGCGCGCGACCCGGTCTCCATCGCCGCCGTCGCGTTCCTCGTCGGCATGGCGAGCAACGCCTCGCGGCCCGCCGTGCAGGCGATGATGGCGGACATCGTGCGGCCCGAGGACCGGGTCCGGGCGTTCTCGCTGAACTACTGGGCGATCAACCTCGGCTTCGCCGTCTCCTCCTCGGCGGCCGGCTTCATCGCCGAGTTCAGCTATCTCGCCGGCTTCCTGATCGAGGCCGGCATGACCCTGGCCTGCGCGATCGTGGTCTTCCTGCGGGTGCCCGAGTCCCGGCCGGCGGCGGCGCCGACCCCGCACGGCGCGGCACACGGCACCGCGCACCCCGCCGCATCCGGCGCCGTACGGCTGTCCACCGTGCTGCGCGACGGGCGGTTCATGAGCGTCGTCGGACTGTCCTTCCTCGTCGCGCTCGTCTTCCAGCAGGGCTCGGTCGGCCTGCCGATCGCCATGGGGCGCTCCGGGTTCGCGCCCGCCGACTACGGCCTGGCCCTGGCCGTCAACGGCCTGCTCATCGTGGCCCTCCAGATCCCCCTCACCCGGCTCATCGAGCACCGCGACCCCAAGCGGCTGCTCGTCGTCTCCTCGCTGCTCGCCGGGTACGGCTTCGGGCTCACCGCCTTCGCCGGGTCGGTCGGCGCCTTCGCGCTCGCGGTGTGCGTCTGGACGCTCGGCGAGATGATCAACGCGCCGACCCAGACGGGACTGGTCGTCCGGCTCTCGCCGGTGCACGGACGCGGCCGCTACCAGGGCGTCTACAGCCTGTCCTGGTCGGTCGCCGCCCTCGTCGCCCCGCTGATGTCCGGCACGGTCATCGACCGTCTCGGCGCCGCGTGGCTGTGGGGCGCCTGCGCGGCCCTCGGCACGGCCGCCGCCCTCGGCTACGGGACGCTGATGCGCCGCCTGCCCGAGGCCGACCGCGGCGAGAGGGTACGGGCGGCGGGCGGCGCGGAGGACGCACCAGGCCGGGCCGGGGACGCCCGCGAGGGCGCTGACGTCCTCCGGGACGCGGACGCCGCCACGGACGCGGCCGTCCCCATGGACGCGGACGGCCTCCTGGACGCGGAGGGCAGGACGGCCGGGGCCCAGGCCCACGCTGGCTGACACCGGTGGGTGGGCTCGGCTGACGTCAGCGGCCTCCTCCAGCACCGGCTTCCTCGGCGGAACGGCCGACGGCGTACGGCTGACGGCTGACGGAGGACGGCTGAAGGCTGACGGAGGACGGCTGACGAAAGACGGAGGACGGCTGACGGAGGGCGCCTCGCGGACTCAGTCCGAAGGGCGCCGCGTCAGGTGCTCGAACGCCTCCAGGTTCCGCGTCGACTCGCCCCGGGACACGCGCCACGCGTACTCCCGGCGGATCGCGGACGCGAAACCCAGTTCCAGCAGCGTGTTGAAGCTGTCGTCGGCGGCCTCCAGCACCTGGCCGAGGAGGCGGTCGACCTCCTCGGGGGTCACCGCGGACAGGGGCAGCCGGCCGGTGACGTAGACGTCGCCGTGCCGGTCGACGGCGTAACTGACGCCGTACAGCTTGAGGTTGCGCTCCAGCAGCCAGCGGTGGACGCCCGACTCGTTCTCGTCGGGGTGCCGGACGACGAAGGCGTTCAGGGAGAGCGAGTGGCGGCCGACGATCATCGACAGGGTGGTGGAGAGCTTGCGGACGCCGGGGAGCTTCACGACGTAGGCGCCGGGACCGGAACTCTCCCACTCCAGCTCGGCGTCCTTCAGGACGTCCTCGATGGCCTGCGCCGCCCGCCGCTGCTCCGCGTCGTCCGTGGACTTACCCATGGGGGGAGCGTACGCGACGGCGGTGGGCGTGCAGCGCGGCCGTGTACACGTCGGCGGTGGCCGCCGCCGAGGCGTCCCAGCCGAAGGACTGCGCGTGCCGGGCGGCGGCGGCGCCCATGCGCTCCACCAGGGCCGGGTCGTCGGCGAGGTCGCGCAGCACGCGGGCGTAGGCGGCCGGGTCGTGGCCCCGTACGAGGAAGCCGCTCTCGCCGTCGCGCACGGCGACCGGAAGGCCGCCGACCGCCGCCGCGAGGACCGGCGTCCCGGCCGCCTGCGCCTCGATCGCGACCAGTCCGAAGGACTCGCTGTAGGACGGCATGACCAGCACGGACGCGGCGCGGAACCAGTCGGCGAGCTGCTCCTGCCCGACCGGCGGACGGAACCGCACCACGTCGGCGATGCCCAGCCGGGCGGCCAGCTTCTGGAGCCCCTCGGGCTTGGCCAGGCCGCTGCCGCTGGGGCCGCCGACGACCGGGACCACGATGCGGGAGCGCAGCTCGGGCCGCTGGTCGAGCAGGACTCCGACGGCCCTGAGCAGCACGTCGGGCGCCTTGAGCGGCTGTATGCGGCCGGCGAACAGCGGGATCAGGGCGTCCTGGGGCAGGCCGAGGCGCTGCCGGGCGGCGGCGCGGGCGGTGAGGGCGGTGGGAGCAGTGAGGGCGATGGGGGACGCGGGAGCCAGGGGGGCCGTGGGGTCAGCCGCGGCAGCAAGGCCAGCAGGGGCAGCAGGGCCAGCAGGGCCAGCAGCAGCGGTTTGCGTCGGCCGGGGCGTGCCGAGGTCCGGGACCTGGGGGAACGGGCGGAAGCGGCTGAGGTTCACGCCCGGGTGGACCACGGCCACCTTGTCCCGGTCGGCCGTGTAGTGCCGGACCAGCTCCTCCGCCTCGTCGTCGGTGTTGGCGATCAGCCGGTCGGCGGCGGCGACGATCTGCGTCTCGCCGATCACGCGGGCGGCCGGCTCGGGGGCGTCGCCGTCGGCCAGGCTGGCGTTCTTGACCTTGGCCATGGTGTGCATGGCGTGCACCAGGGGCACCCCCCAGCGCTGGGCGGCGAGCCAGCCGACGTGGCCGGAGAGCCAGTAGTGCGAGTGCACGAGGTCGTAGTAGCCGGGGCGGTGGCCGGCCCATGCCTGCATCACGCCGTGGGTGAAGGCGCAGAGCTGGGCGGGCAGATCCTCCTTGGCCAGGCCCTCGTAGGGCCCGGCGTCGACGTGCCGGACGAGCACGCCGGGGGCGAGCTGCACGGTGGGCGCCAGGCCGCCCGCGGTCGCCCGGGTGAAGACCTCCACCTCGATGCCGAGCGCCGCCAGCCGCTGGGCCAGCTCCACTATGTAGACGTTCATGCCGCCTGCGTCGCCGGTGCCGGGCTGGTGCAGCGGGGAGGTGTGCACGGAGAGCATCGCGACGCGCCGGGGGCGACGGTGCAGCCGCCGCAGCGGAGGCGCCGCCGGGGAGCGCCGCCCGAGCCTGGCGACGTACTGGCTCACAGGGCGTTCCTCCTTGCTGCGGGCATGCCTGTCGCGGGGCGCCGTGCGCCCTCCAGGCGACAACGCCGAACGGGACGGGTCCATTTCCGCCTCCGACTCCTTTGCCCAATCATTGCCGACTCTCGCTCAACGGTCGCTCAACGGTCTGAGGGCGGGGGGCCCGCGCTGTCGCCGGGGCGGGGTGGGGTGGCCAACCGGCACCGCACCGGCGGGTCGGGGCGCGTACGGCGTCCTGGGGCTCGCGCTCCGGAGTCACCTGATACGGCGGCCCCGTCAGTCGCCCGATCCGGCGCCCGTCGCGCGCCGAGTGCCCCCCTACCCTCGTATCCATGAGTCCCCGCGCTACGACCCGCCCCGTGGGAACGGTGACGCGCGGGACGACGAACCCCAACCGGCTGCGTCGCATGGACCGCTGGATCGCGGCCGTGCACGGCGCCGAGCTGCGGCGCGCCGCCGAACCGCTGGCCGTCGACCTCGGCTACGGCGCCTCCCCGTGGACGGCGGTCGAACTGCTGCACCGGCTGCGCGCCGCCGCCCCCCGCACGCAGGTGGCGGGCGTCGAGATCGACCCGGCCCGGGTCGCGGCGGCACGGCCTTACGAGCGCGAGGGACTGGTCTTCCGGCACGGCGGCTTCGAAGTGCCCGTGCCCCGGCGTCCCCAGCTCATCCGCGCGGCGAACGTGCTGCGGCAGTACGACGAGGAGCAGGTCGCCGCCGTCTGGGAGCGGCTGCGCGCACGGCTCGCCCCGGCGGACGCGCACACCCGCGGCGGCCTGCTCGTGGAGGGCACCTGCGACGAGATCGGGCGGCGGCACGTGTGGGTCGCGCTCGGCCCCGAGGGTCCCCGCACGGTCACCTTCGCCGCCCGCCTCGGCTCCCTGGACCGCCCCTCCGACCTCGCCGAGCGCCTGCCCAAGGCGCTGATCCACCGCAACGTCCCCGGCGAGCCGGTGCACGCGTTCCTGCGCGACTTCGACCGCGCCTGGGCCGCCGCCGCGCCCTACGCCTCCTACGGCGCCCGTCAGCGCTGGATCCGCGCGGTGCGCGACCTGACGGCCGACTGGCCGGTGACGGACGGCCCGACGCGGTGGCGACAGGGCGAAGTGACGCTGACCTGGGAGGCGTTGGCGCCGCGCAGGTGACCGGCGGTCCCGCCCGCGCGGCCTGGACGGCACCCGGTGAGCGGCCTACGAGCGGTGGGCGGCCAGCGCGCGGAGGGCGGCTTACGAGCGGCGGGCGACCCACGGTCGCTGACCCGCCGTGGCCGACCCGCCGTGGCCGAGGTGCGAGAAGGAACGATCTCGCCGGGTCGTACGTCTCACAGGCGCTGAGGGAGGGGCCGTGAGGGGCCGGGCGGGGCAAACCCGGCCTCTGTCGCTTTTCGCGGACTCGTGGCACGATCCCACGAGCAAACGTAAGTTACTGAAGGTAAATCAGGTGGGAGAGTTATGGGGCGGGGCAGGAACGGCGTGCTCGCGGCGGCCGTGACCGTGGTCTGCGCGGTCACCGTGCTGGGAGCGCCGGGGACGGCGCTGGCGAACGCGCAACGCCCCAGCCCCCGTCCGGCGCCCTCCGCCTCCCCCGCCGCGCCGCGCCCGGCCGACGCCGCGCTGGACAAGGAACTTGAGGCCGTCCGGGCCAAGCTGGACACGCTCTACCACGACGCCGCCGTCGCCACCGACGCCTACGACGCCGCCGAGGAGAAGGCCCAGAAGCAGGCCGCCGAGGTGGGCAGCCTGGACCAGAAGATCGCCGCGGGGCGCAAGCGGCTGGCCGAGCTGAAGGACCACGCCGGCGCCGCGGCCCGCGCCCAATACCGCATGGGCGGGCTGCCGCCCCAGGCCCAGCTCGTGCTGAGCGACGACCCGCAGAGCTTCCTGGACGGGGCCGTCCGGGTGCTGGAGGGCGAGCGGGCGGCCAAGGGGCTGATGGGCGACATGGCCCGCACCCAGCAGGACATGCGCCAGTACGCCGACGACGCCGCCGACCGCTGGAAGCTGCTGGAGGCCGACCGCAAGGACAAGGCCCGCGCCAAGCAACGCGTCCAGCAGCGGATCAAGGAGGCGCAGAAGCTGGAGGCCACGCTGGCGGAGCGGCAGAAGGAGCGGCTGGCGGAGCTGGAGAAACAGGCCGCCGAACGGGCCCAGACGGCCTGGCTGGGCGCCGGAGTCGTCAAGGATCTGCACGGCAAGGCGTCCGAGGCGGGGCAGCGGGCGGTGGCGTACGCCACGGCCCAGCTCGGCAAGCCGTACGAGTGGGGCGCCGAGGGCCCCAAGACGTTCGACTGCTCTGGGCTGACCTCGCAGGCCTGGGCGGCGGCGGGCCGCCCGATCCCGCGCACCTCGCAGGAGCAGTGGAAGCAGCTCCGGCACGTCGACGTGGCGGACATGCGCCCCGGCGATCTGATCATCTACTTCGGCGACGCCAGCCACGTGGCGATGTACGTCGGCGACGGCACGATCATCCACGCCCCGCGCCCCGGGCGGACGGTGACGCTCGCGGGGGCAGGCGAGATGCCGATCCTGGGCGTCGTACGACCGGACGGGGCGGACGCCGCACGGCCGGACGAGGACGTTACACAGCCGAAGGCGGGTGCCGCACGGAGGCCGGAGGCGGGCGCCGCACGACCGGACACGCACGCCGCACGGCCGGACGCGGACGGCGACGACGGCACGCCGTCCCCGCGCCTCGGCCAGCTCCTCAGCCACGCCAGGTGACCGGATGACCGGCGACCGGGTGACCGGCGACCCAGTGATCGCTGGCCGGACACCGGTGGCCCAGTGATCGGTGACCGGATGACCTCCGCACCCGGCACCTAAGCGACCTCACCGCCGCGCCGCCTCACCGCCGTGTGGCCCGGTGACCCGGGGGTCCGGTGACCTGGGGGCCCGGTGACACGGGCCACGTGACGCACCGCACCCCCGCCGCGCGAGCAAACGCCTCCCCGGCGTGACCTTCGTCATCGAGAGCCGCCGTCGCCCTGTCCAACTCCTCTGGCTATCTCGGCATATGCCGGAGGCCAAAGCCAAAGAGACGTGCCGCGCAGCATTCCGCTGCCCCGCCGACAACCGTTAGGGTCCCCGTCGGCGGAGCGTTCCCTCGTTCCCGCCACGCCCTCGGGGGAGGGAAGGAATCCAGGACGATGACCGTGCCCATACCGCGGCAGAGAGCGATCCCGGCCGTGGAGAACGGTCCGGCGCCCCACGTGTCCCCCAGCGGCGGCCCCTCCGCGGCGCCCGCCCCGCACCGGGAAGCCGCCACGCCGAAGGAACCCACGGTCCGACACGACGACCACCGCGCCGGCGGCCAGCACAGCGCGCCCAGCCCGAACACCGCCGGCCTCACGCTGCTGCTGATCGAGGACGATCCCGGCGGTTCGCCGCTCGTGCCCGAGCTGCTGGACCCGGCCGGCAGGCCGATCAGGGTCCGCACGGCGCGCAACCTCACCGAGGCCGAGCGGCTGCTCACCGACGACGTCCACTGCATCCTGCTGGACCTCGCGCTGTCCGCCCCGGGCCGGTCCTGGGCGGCGAGCGGGTCCGGCGCGGCGACGCCCCCCGGCGACGACGACGAACTGGCCGTGCTCAGGCACGTAATGGAGCTGGCCCCCCGGCACGCCGTCCTCGCGCTCACCGCGTCCACCGACGCCGAGCGCGGCGCCGAGGCGGTGCGCGTGGGCGCCCAGGACTACCTGTTCCGCGACGAGCTGGACGGCCGCCTGCTGAGCCGGGCGATCCGCTACGCGGTGGAGCGCAAGCGCTCGGACACGGCCGAGCGACGGCTCGCCGAGGGGCGGCTGCGCGCGCAGGAGAACCGCCGGCTGGAGCGCGGCCTGCTGCCGACGCCCCTGCTGGACGGCTCCACGCTGCGCTTCGCCGCGCGCTACCGCCCCGGCCGCTCGCGCGCGCTGCTCGGCGGCGACTTCTACGACGCCGTGCGCACGCCCGACGGCACCGTGCACGCCATGATCGGCGACGTCTGCGGGCACGGTCCGGACGAGGCGGCGCTCGGCGTGGAGCTGCGCATCGCCTGGCGGGCCCTGACCCTGGCGGGACTGTGCGGCGACGAACTACTGGACACGCTCCAGCAGGTGCTGGAGCACGAGCGCTCCGACGACGAGATCTTCGCGACGCTGTGCACGGTGGACATCTCGCCCGACGGGCGCCGCGCCGGCCTCTGCCTGGCCGGGCACCCGTCCCCGCTGCTCAGCACTCCGGGCCGGGCCGCCAGGCTGTTGCCCCACGACAACAACGGCCCCGCCCTCGGCGTGCTCCCCGGCGCCCGCTGGCCCCGGACGCAGGTGGAGCTGGGGTCCCGCTGGAGCCTGATGCTGTACACCGACGGCCTGATCGAGGGGCGGATCGGCACGGACGGCGAACGGCTGGGCCAGGACGGCATGGTCGAGATGGTCCGCCGTCAGTTGGGGCGGGGACTGCGCGGTGAGGAGCTGCTGCGGGCGGCGGTCAACGAGGCCCGCGAACTCAACGGCGGCGAGCTGGCGGACGACGTGGCCGTGGTCCTGCTGGACCGCGAGCCATAGCCGACGCGGAACGAGGCGCGGCGCAGGCGCGAAACGAGCACGCGGCGCGGAACGAGGCGCGGCGCGCAACGATCGCGGGCCGCGTGACCGGAGCGCGGCGCGGAACCGGGAAGCCGGGGGGCGTCCGAGCAGGCGCCGTTCACGCCTCCGCGACCCCCGGAGGACTTCCGGCCTCCCGGATGACTCCCGGACGGCTACCGGCCGCCGTTGTACGGACCGTACGGGCCGTCGCTGCTGCTGCCGCGACGGCGGCCTCCGCCGCTGCCTCCGGACACCTGCCGGAGGGCGGGCCGCACGTCCACGATGTAGACGATGCTCGCGACCGCGCCTATGACGGGCAGGAACATGAGGATGGAGAACAGGTAGCTCACCGCGAGCGCCAAGGCGAGGATGATCAGCCAGAACACCTTGTTCTGCTTGTCGGCCGCGCGGAAGGCGTCCTCGCGTCGGAACGCGGCGTCGCACAGCCCGAACGCGGCCAGGGCCATGAGAAGGATCTTCAGGATCCCCAGGAACCCCGCGAAACCCATCATCAGCATGCTGCCACCGCCGTCCTCTCCAACTCCTACGCGGTCACCGTACCCGGAGAACGGGCCGGGCACCCCGGAGGTGCCCGGCCCGTTCACCTGTCGCCCGCGTGGGTGACGCGAAGACGACGGAGACCGCTTCCCGCCTGGCCTTACTTGGCGGGCGGGAGGGTCTTGCCCGTGGGGTTCTTGCGCGCCGCCGGCGGCGTCTTCTTGGAGACCGGGGCCTTCTTAGCCTGCGGCGTCGGCGCGACAGCGGTCTGCACGGGCTTGACGCCGGGCGTGGCCCCAGGCATGGCGCCGGGCGTGCCGCCCGGCGTGACACCAGGCTTCACGTCGGACGTGACGCCGGACGTGGCGCCGGGCGCGACGCCGGGCTTGACGTCCCGCGCGACGTCCGGCCGCGGCTCGGGCTCCACGGCGACGGCGAACTCCTCGACGTCCTGGGCGAAGCCCTCGACGTTCCCGGCAAGGCTCTCGACGCCTCCGGCGAGGTCGTCGATGCCCTCGGCCGCCTGGCCGCGCCAGGTCCGTACGGCCTGCTCGCCCTGCTCGGCGACCTTCTCGTAGGTCTCGCGGGCCTTCACCGCGTACTCGGCGGCGACGCCGACCCCGCGCAGGGCGAGGTCTTGGGCGTTCTCGCCGAGCTTCTTCAGCTCGGTGTCGAAGTTGGCGCTGAGCTTCTTCAGGTCGGTGTCCAGGGAGTTGAGCAGCTCGTTGAGCCGGGTCTGGACGGTGGCCTGCGTCTCCTTGACCCGGGCGCCGGCCTCCTTGGCACGGGTGGCGGCCCGCTCCTGCACGGCCTTGGGGTCGGTGTTGCGCACCGCGTCGATGCGGGCCGGGGCCTCGTCGCGAAGCTGCTCCATCAGGGCGGGCACCTTCTTGGCCTGTTGCAGGGCCAGGTCCGCGGTGCCCACGGCGAAGTAGAGCGGCGTCGGGTCGCTGAGGGTCTTGCGGAGGTCGTCGGTGATGGCCATGGTGAGGATCCTCCTGGATCGCTTGCGTCTGAGGGTTTCGTCTGCGGCGGAGGGCCGCCGGCCCGCCCGCGGGGTGCGGCCCGCGGACTCAGCCGGAGGCTTCCCGCGAGTCGGCGCCATCGCCGTCGCACATACGGTCGCGGCCCCCGGCACGGGCGGCGCGGCCGCCGTCCGCCGTCTCTGCTGCTTCGGGTCCTTCGGATGCTGCCGGCACTTCAGCTTCTTTTGATGCTTCGGGTTCTTCGGACACGACGGCCACGGCTATGACACCGCCGGCGCCACCGAGGTCACCGGCTCCCTCGCCGCCCCGGTCGTCACCGCCGCCGTCCGCCTTGCCGACCCCGAATCCGTTCTCCTTGCGGAAGGACTCGTAGACCTGGAGCAGCACCTGCTTCTGCCCCTCGGTCAGCGTGGGGTCGGCGAGGATGACGGCGCGCGTCTCCACCTCGTCCCGGTCCCGCTCCGCGTCGAGGATGCCCGCCCGTACGTACAGCGTCTCCGCGGAGATCCGCAGCGCCTTGGCGACCTGCTGCAACACCTCCGCGCTGGGCTTGCGCAGCCCGCGCTCGATCTGGCTCAGATACGGGTTGGACACCCCGGCGGCATCGGCGAGCTGCCGCAGCGAGAGCTGCGCGTTGCGGCGCTGCTCGCGCAGATACTCACCGAGATTGCCGACGTTGAGCGATGCCATGACTCCACTGTGCACCACCCACGCTAACAATTGCAAGCACACCGCTTGCAAGAGCGTGCGCGGCGGCCGACTTGTCGCGTGGGTCAGCGGGTGCGTGCGGGTGGGCGCCGCGAGCGCGGCGTTGGCGTTGGCGTCGGCGTTGGCGTTGGCGTCGCGGGCGACCGTACGAAGAAACCGTCGGCTTGGCAGTGCGCGCGTTCCCACGTATGGATTGTTGAACGATCCTTCAATAGGCTGGTCCAAGCCCCACCCGTCTGCTCCGCGGACGCGGAAACGGTGACCGACCGGAGAGGTGAAGGAGATGAGCAGTCGTCAGTTCGAAGAGGTCGACGACCTCGGGAATATCCTGTTCTGCGACGACCTCGCGCTGCGGCTCGAGTGCGTCCTGATGGGCCTGGAGACCGCGGAAGGCACAGTCGCCCTCGATCCCGCACAGACACGCCACATGCCCGCTGCCCTCTTCGAGTTCAGGCGTGCCCTGAGCGTGGGCGGCTACGGGATCCAGTACGCCGTGCCGAAGGCGGCCTCGCTCGACGAGGTGCCCAAGGAACCGCAGATCGAAGGCGCCGTCCTGTTCGGCATGAGGCGCCTGCCGCCTGAGTTCTCCGAGCTGCGCCTGCCCGACCCGCCGCGATCCGACGATGATGGGGGCTGCGTCGACAGGAAGGGGCCCACCGTGTTCGACGAGCTGCGCATACGCGAACCACCGCGACGCGACGACGACGAGGTCTACTTCGGCATGAGACGCAGACCGCCCGGCCACGCCGACCTGCGCTCGATCCCCGGATGGGAGCTGCACGAGACACCCGATGACCAGCCAGGACCGTGGCAGCACTTCGGACACGACTACTCCCGGCTGGAACTGCGGACGCCCGACGGGAACGTCTACTCTCGGACCTGGGTCCCGCACGACCCCGAGTGGGAGGCCGCCGCCCGGCGTCACGGATACGTCGTGTGCCTGTGCGGCGTGGAACTGGGGGTCCGGGCACCGTACGCGATGACCGCCGCGCAGTACACCCCGGACATGCGCCACGAGTACTTCCGCTACGGATGCGCGGTGGGGCTGACCGTCGGCGGACTCGTCGCCTACGTCGGCCACCGCTGACGCGCGACACCGAGGCCGGCACGCAGGCGAGCATGAGCGGGGCCGCGACGCGGCGTTCGAGCGGGTCCTGCGGACGACACGGGTTCGCCCGGTACGGGCGCCTCGGGGCCTGCTGTGCGGAATGAGGCCCCGCCTGGTCGCGGCTGGTCGCGGCGGGGGCCTCGCGCTCGTCGTGCCGGCCGCGGCGACGCCCCCGCTCCCGCCGTCTCCCTTGGCCCCGGCCCCGGGACCCCGCTGAGGACCGCTCGCCCCGCCCCACCCCTACAGGCTCATCCCCCGCGCCGTCAGGATCCCGTCGACGCGGGCGCGGTGGGCCGTCTCCCAGTCGTCCAGGGTCTGGGCCGCCTCCTGGGCCAGGCGGGCGCGGGCCGCCGTCAGGATCTCGGCGGCGCGCGCGGACGGGACCGCCACCACGCCCTCCTCGTCGGCCACCACGACGTCGCCGGCGTCGACCTGGACGCCGCCGCAGCGCACCCGCTCGTTCAGCGGGGCGGGCGCCGCCTTGGCGCCGGGGATCGGGATGACGCCCCGGGCGAAGACGGGGAAGCCCAGGTCGCGCACCTCGGCGAGGTCGCGGATCAGGCCGTCGGCGACGAAGGCCGCCACTCCCCTGCGCTGCGCCACGGCGCACACGTTGCCGCCGGCCAGCGCGTAGTCCAGGTCGCCGGACTCCACCACGATCACCGAGCCGGGCGCGGCCCGGTATATGGCGGCGTGCAGCATGAGGTTGTCCCCGGGCGGGCATCGCACGGTGAACGCCGGTCCGGCCACCCGCGGGACCGGCTGCCACAGCGGCCTGACGCCGATGTCCATGACCTGTTCGCGGCCCAGCAGGTCGGCGAGGGCGGTGGTGGGCACGTCCCGGAAGGCGTCGGCCATGACGCCGTCGTCGTCTACGTTGATCATGCACACGACCCTAAGCCCGTCGGCGGACCCTCGCGGCGGAAGCCGCCGACAGATCGTGTCGGCGGTCCTTTCCGCAGGCCCTGTCGGCCTCGGGCGACACCTTGCGACCCCCGGTGAGCCTCCCTCCGGCCCTACGTCAGGACCTGGGCGAGGCGGAAGTCCGCCGTGGGGCGGGGCGTCAGGCCGAGGGGGGCGGCGGCCGCCGCCAGGGTCATCGCGTAGGAGTCGACCGCGCGGCGGACGTTGGGGGCGTCCAGGCCCGCGCCGGTCGCCAGGCGGTCCAGGTCGACGTAGGCGGAGCGGACGGTCTCGACCCACCGGTACACGCGCCAGTCCTGCTGCCACTCCGCGGTGTGCGCGGCGTCCAGGCGGCTCTCCCAGCGCCGGAACATGCGGGCGCGGATCTCCGGCCGGGTCGGGGTGAGGTGCATGTGGCGGACCAGGTCGTAGAGCGGGTCGCCGATGAGCGCCATCTCCCAGTCGATGATCGTCAGGGCGAGGGCGTCGTCGCGGCGCACCAGGTTCCACGGGTTCAGGTCGCCGTGCAGCAGGGCCGGCCGGCGCGGGCTCACCCGGTAGCGGGACAGGATCTGCCGCAGCCGGGCGGCGTCGGGCAGGCCGAGCAGCCGGGCCAGCCGCCGGGACTCCTCGGGCAGGTCGCCCACCAGCAGGACGAGTTGGTCGCAGAGCCAGGTGAAGAAGGTCTCCTCGCCCGCGACCGGGTCGAGCGAGGCGTAGTCCACTCCCGTCAGGGCGCGGAGCTGGTCGACCAGCCCGTCCGCCTCGTGCGGCAGCAGGCCGTGCACCGGGTGCGCGGGCGGCCGGTCGGCGTCCTCGGGGCCGACGTAGGTGTGGATGGCGTACTGCTCCCCGCGGTGGCTGAAGCCCAGGGCGAGGACGCGCGGCGCCGCCACCGGCGCCCCGGACCGCTCGACGGCCCGCAGCACGGCGTGCTCGCTGAGGTAGCGGGGCTCGCGGCGGCGGACGTCGGCCGCCGTGCGCCGTACGACGACGGGGCGGTCGTAGCCGGGCACCCGCACCACCGAGTTGAGATGGGCCGTGCCCTTGAACACCCGGCTCGCCCGCACCCCGCCCTCGGCGGCCAGGGCGTGCCCGACGGCCGCCTCGGGGAAGTCGGGCCGCGGCGGAAAGCGCGGGTCCCACGACCAGGCGACGGCCCCGGAGTCGCCGTCCGGGCCGCCGCGTTCCGCCGCCCGGGAGGCCCGCCAGCGGAACAGGGCGCGCTCGATCTCCGCCGCGGCCGGGACGTCGCGCAGTCCGAGCGGTTCGGCGGCCGCCTCCAGCGCACGGCGCACGGCGGCCGTCGCGTCCTCCAGACGTCGCTGGTCCTCCTCCGGGCTTCGCCGGCCGTCCGCCACGCCTCCTCGCCGGCCCTCCTCCACGCCTCTTCGCCGGTCCTCGTCCAGGCTCTGCCGGCCGGGCGCGCCCTCCAGGCCCCGGGCCGCGCGCATCACGTCCGGGTAGACCGACTGGGCCCGCTCGAAGGCGACGTAGTGCCGCAGGTCCGTGGCGAGACCGGTGACGGCCGCCGGGCGGATCCGGCCCATGGCCCCGGCCCAGGCGTCGATCACCTCGGCCCACTGGCCGCCGGGGTAGCGCATGCGGACCAGATGCGTGGCGAGGTCGTGCAACGGGTCGCCGTACGTGGCCAGTTCCCAGTCGACGCCGACCAGGGGCGGAGCGCCCGCGCGGGTGAGGATCACGTTGTCCCGGTGCAGGTCCGCGTGCAGCAGGCCGAAGGGGCGCCGGGCCATGGCGGGCGCCCGGTCGGCCAGCGCGGTCAGGGCGTCTCCGGGGACGCCGAGCGCCGCGAACAGCCCGCCGAAGGCGTCCCAGCCGGGCCGCCGGATCTGCCGGTCCGCGCGGCGGGCCAGCGTCCGCAGGAAGCCCTGGCCGTCCCGGTCGTTGCGCGGCCACTGCGGCGGCAGCGGGGGCAGCGCCTCCCGGCGGACCTGGGTCGTCCGGGCGAGGTGGTCCGCCAGCTCCCGGACGAGCAGGGCGTCGACCGGCTCGCCGTCGGCGCAGACGCCGGACAGCGCCGCGCCCTCGACGTGGGTGTGGATCGCGAAGGCGTCGCCCTGGAACAGGCACTCGGGGGCGCCGGGCAGCACGCCCCGGAGGGAGTCGAGGACCGCTCCCTCGTCCCGCCACGTCCTGATCGCTGCCGCCGGCGCCTCGG
Organism: Streptomyces sp. NPDC046985; assembly: GCF_040644415.1. Taxonomy (NCBI): domain Bacteria; kingdom Bacillati; phylum Actinomycetota; class Actinomycetes; order Kitasatosporales; family Streptomycetaceae; genus Streptomyces; species Streptomyces sp. NPDC046985. The sequence continues at coordinate 48,855 of NZ_JBEYWK010000024.1, read as the reverse complement.
CGCGCCGGATCCGCACGGTCACGGGCGTCCCGGCCTCCCGGCGCAGCGCCCGCGCCGCAGGCGCCGTCAGCGGCAGCACGTGGTTGCGGTGGTGGCAGCCCGCCAGCGGACGGCCGCGCTCGCGGGCGAGCCGCGCGAACGCGCGGACCTCGCGCAGGGCGGCCTCCCCGAGCGGAGGACGGGGCGGGAGAGAAGAAGATGCGCCCACGGCCGCTCCAGGTGCTCGCGCAAGATCACAGTATGACAAAAGGTACGCCTACGGTCATACAGTGCACGACCAGGGCAGGGTCCGGCTCGGCGCGACGGGTGGTCGCCCCGGCCTTTGCTCACGCGGTGCGGGAATGCTAGCGCAAACTCCGGTGCCTCCAGGGCGTTTCCGCGGCGGCGAGAGGAGCGGCCGGGCAGCCGTCCGCCTCGGTTCAGGCGCGGCCCTGGAGGATGCGCAGCACGGGCTCCAGCGAGTCCACGATCAGCGGCGCGCCGGACTCCCGGAGCAGTTCCTCCTTACGGGGGCTGGCCGCGTAGCCGAGGAAGGGGACGCCGGCGCGCACGGCCGCCTCGTGGTCGGAGGGGGTGTCGCCGATCATCAGGGCCTCCCCGGGAGCGGCGCCGGTCGCGCTCAGCGCGCGGTTGAGGCAGTGCGGGTCCGGCTTGAGGCGGTGCAGGTCCCGGGTGCGGCCGTAGACGTGGGGGGCGAAGCAGGGGGCGAGGCCGCGGCCGTCGAGGTAGGCGCGCGCGACGAGCGGCGCGTTGTTGGTGGCGATGGCGAGGCGGGCGCCCAGCGCGTCCCAGGTGCGGATCAGCGGGTCGGCGTACGGCGTCGGCCAGGCGGATCCGGCGGCGCGCAGCTCCTCCTGGGTGAGCCGGGCCTCCAGCTCCGCGACCAGGTCGCTGTCCGGATGCCGGCGGTCCACGGCGCACAGCACGGCGTGCGGGTCCGGCGAGTCGCGTTCGCCCTCGGTGAGCAGACCGCTGAGGCCGCGGCCCTCCAGCCACCGCACCAGCCCGCTCGCCACCCGCTGCGAGGAGTGCCCGGCGAACAGACGGCAGACCGGGCCGTCGAAGTCCCACAGCACGGCGCGCGCGCCCGCGACCAGGGCCCGCAGGGACTCTGGCGCGGTCTTGGGCGCCGTCTCGGGCGCGGGCGCGGCGGCGGCCGTCTGGACCGCGTCTCCTGCGGCCGCGCTTCCCGCTCCTGCCGTCGCCGCAGCCGTCCCGGCCGCGCCTGCTGCCGCGGTCCCCGGCGCTCCCGCTCCCGCCCCCGCCGTCCCGGCCGCGACGACGGTCCGGGGCTCCCCCGCTCGGTCATGTTCGCTCGGTTGCGTTGCCGAATCGGTCTGCTCCGCGTCAGAAGTCACTAAGAGAGTGTCAGGTCCGTGGTGATGGTTGCCCAGAGGGCGTCGAACCACTTCTGCGATTCCGTCACGAACGCGGCGTCCCGCTGGCCCGCCTGCCGGTCGAACGAGAACAGCAGCGACTTGGAGCCCAGCGCGTCGTACATGTCCAGGGTCTCGTCGCCCCAGTCCTCCTCGCGCCGGGTGAGGGTGTAGTAGCCGATCAGCGCTTCGGCGCCGTTGAGCAGGTAGAGCTTGACCGGCGGGGTGAAGGGCAGCGCGCGGAAGGCCACGCGCACGTCGACGCCGTGGGTGGCGCGCAGCGCGTGCAGGTTGTGGCGGAGCACGTGGCCCTGGGCGTTGCGCATCTCCAGCCAGCGCTGGTGCAGCACGTCGCCCTCGTCCCGGCCCTGCACGGGCACCGGGAAGGCGAGCGAGATGTGCTGGGACGGCACCAGGATGCGGACGTCGACGGCGTCGGGGCACATCCGGCCCTCGTGGATCAGCCGGAGCGGTTCGCTGAGGGCGACCATCAGCGTCTCCGCCGTGTGGCACAGCACGTCGATGCGCACATGCCGCGCGGAGAACGCCTCCGTCAGCCGGGGCGCGAGGCCCACCATCGTGGGCTGCGGCTCCTCCCGCACGGAGGGGGCCTCGGCGATCCTCGGCGGACTGCCCTTGCTCACGTCGCTGAGCAGACCGTCTTCCTGGAGCGCCCGCAGGGCCTGGCGCACGGCGCCGCGCTCCACCCCGAACTCGTCGGCGAGTTCGGCCTGGGTGGGCATGCGGTCACCGGGCCTCAGCTCACCGGCGCGGATCCGTCTGCGCAGGGCGGCGGCGATCTCCTGGGACGAGCTTCTCCGGCTGCCGTTCACGGCCACGTTCTCCTGGGTCACGACCAGACGCTACAACTCTGATCTAGCTGACGGGAGTTGTCGGAAAGCTGTGCGGGTTCGGCCGCCGCCGGGAGCACAGGGGCGGACATGACGGGCGACTTCGGCGGTACGGCGGGCGAGGGCGCCGCGACGACCGCCCCGGGAGCCGCGGCCGCCCCGGGAGCCGCGGCCGCGCGGTGGCCGCCTTGGGCGGACCCCCGCCGGCGCCGGGCGGCTGGAGGGGGTAGTGGGCGGCAGCGGAGGGACCCGGCGAGGGCGGAGGGGCCCGGCGGGGAGCCCGGCGGGGGCGGCGCCACGCGAGCGACGTCCCGGCCGGGAAGCGGCGCCCGCGCGCCGACCATGGCCGGATTCCGCCGCCCGGCGCGGGCTCGCCGCGGCGGTCCGGCGGGAGCGGACGGGGTCCGCCCGGCCGCTCCCCCGGCGAGGGCGTGCACGCGCCCGCAGCGGTGTGCGAGCAGGCGCCCCGGCCGCCGGACGCGCGGGCCCCGGCGGCCGCCGCGCGAGGCGAAGCCGCCGCGTCGGCCGCCGCGCGGCGCGAACGGGAGGAACGGTGCGCACGGTCCGGACAGGGTCCGCGGGGTGGCCGTCGTGAGCGATGTGACCGGTGCGGCCGTGCCGGCCTCTTCCGCCCTGTGGCGGAGGCATATTCCGGGTCCACAATCGGCACACTACAACTTCTCGCCATCTTCGGGCAGTTGCCGTGAAGATGGTTATAGGCCGCTTCCAGGCGGAGATAAGGTCAGTGAAGTTGGCGGCCAACTCGACCCAGATGGTCAGACCTTGGAGAGGTTGGCCGCCAGGGTGACAGTCGGGACCGCCGGACCGCGCTTCCTCTCGGAGGGGAGCTGGGAGCCCGTCCGGCACGGCGCCGTACCGCCAGAACCCGGCAGCCGCGACGCACAGCCACAACCGAAGACCGTCGACGCGGCGGCGCCGCCGCGACCGAGGAACACGCGCACCGCCACAACTGAAGACCGTCACCGCCGCACAGCCACAACCGAAGAACGTCAGCACCGCACAGCCACAACTGAACAGGCCAGGCTACGGATGCGTCACCCCTGTCACCGCGACCGGCGGGAAGGAGCGGTCAGAACAGGTCCGGGCACCAAGGTCGCCTGGACGTACGCAGCAGGGCGTCGGCCGCTTGGGCGGCGCCCGCTCGTTCCTCCTGGATCCGGCCGAGCGCGGCCAGCCGCACGGCGGACTCGCCGCCGAGCCACAGCGTCGCCAACTCTGCTGCGTCCAGCGTCAGATCGGCGCTCTCGGCGGTCGGCGCGCAGGAGCCCCCCTCGGGCGACGCCTCGAGGCGCAGCCGCCCGCCGGTCAGTCCGGCCCGGTCGACGATCTCCAGCACCAGCGTTCCCGTCCCCTCGTACGTCCGCGCCTCCAGCGCCCGCGCGGCGTCCAGGAGGCGCACCCACAGCCAGTCGGCGTGCGTGCTGACCACGGCCGCGCGCGGGTCGGGCAGGAAGAGGGGGAGCAGGTCGTCCGGGGCGCGGAAGCCGCTCTTGACCTTCGTCACCCAGTCGATAGAGCACAGGTGGAGCCACAGCTCCCGCTCGGCCGCCGGGGTCACCGCGATCAGGTTCTTCACCGTGGCCGTGTTGAGCGGCTGCTTCGCGTCTCCCCAGACGTCGTCGCACACGTAGGCCGCCAGCCCCTCCACGACGCCGTCCGCCCCGCGGTAGACGGCGTAGAAGGGCTCGGTCCACGGGAAGCGGTCCTGCCGGATCACACCGGTGTTCACCTGCCACCAGCGCTCGGAGCGGTCGATCGCGCCGGGCTGGACGCGGCGCAGCCGCTCGTGCAGCTCCGGGCCGATCTCACGCACGTCGTCGCCGTCCACGAGATCGATGCGGCCGCCGTCTGCCGGGCCCGCCCGGCGCGGGTCGAGGCCGGCCCTCGGCACGTCGATCGTCCACTCGGTGGCCCAGGTGGCGGGGCCGAAGCCGTAGCGGCCGTAGATCGGGTACTCGGCGGCGACCAGCGTGGCCACGACGTCGCCGCGCTCCTTCGCCGCCGCCAGGTCCTGGGCCATCATGCGGGTCAGCAGGCCGCGGCGGCGGTGGGTGGAGGTGACCGTGACATTGGAGACGGCGTCGGCGGGGACGGGGGCGCCGCCGACAGCGGTCAGCTCCTGGTCGAAGGAGCGGAACGTCCCCACGCAGCGCCCGCCGTCGAAGGCCCCCAGCGTGCGGGCCAGGACGAGGTTGGAACCACGCTGGGCGATCTCGGCGGCGGAGACGGCCGGGCTGCGCAGGAACCCGGTGTTCAAGGCGCGGATCCAGTCGGGGATCTCGTCCTCGGTGAGAGGACGGACGTCGAGGCGCGAGGTGTCGGAGTGGGAGCGAACGCCAGTCATGCGCCGACCGTAAGCGCACGCGGGCGGGAGTGTCGCGGTGATTTCCCGTGGCGGCGGCAGCGGGGGCGCGTGGCTGCGGCAGCGTGGGCGTGTGGCTGCGGCAGCGGGGGTCGCATGGTTGCGGCCCGTGGGGGCGCGTGGCTGCGGCAGCGTGAGGCGCGTGGCCTGGTGCGTCGCCGGTCGCTCGGGGCCAGCGCTGGTACGCCGAGGGTCGCTTCGGGTGTGGGCGTGGGCGTGGGCGTGGGTGTGGGTGTGGACTGGTGTGTCGGGGGTCGCTTCCGTCGCGAGCCCTGCACAATGCCCGTCACTTTGTCCACAGCCTGTGGACAGTCGGGGCCCGCCCAGCCCGCACCGGCGGTTCACAGGGCACTCAGCCAGCAGCACGCCCAGCCCCCAGCTCCCCGGGGCTCAGCTCCCCAGCCCCCAGCTCCCCTGAGCCTCAGCTCGCCAGGCGTCCAGCGCGCCTGGCGACCTCGCCGCACGGCCAGCCGATCGATCGGCCGATCGGCCGCCCGCCCGCCTCACTCCAGCAGGTCGCCCACCTGCGCCTCGCCGTCCCGGTATCGGCGGGTGATCTCCGCGCCGCAGCCGTCGGCCGTGTGCTGCAACTGCTGGCGGCGCAGGGACACCTGCTGCTCGTACCGCACCAACCTCCCCATCGCCGCGCCCAGTTCCCCGTCGGTACGGGCGGCCAGGTCCGACAGCTCGACCTCGGCGAGCATCTCGGTCGCCAGCCTCCGGTACCGCTCGCTGTGCGGCGTCCCCAGCGTCACGTGCCGCGCCGACGAGCGGTGCCGGGCGGGCGCGTCCTTGAGGATCTCGGCGAGCCGCTCCACTACGGAGGGCAGCCCGTCGTCCAGGACCGAGGCGAGCCCCGCCCCCGGGCCGCGCCCCTCCAGCTCCGCGCGCAGGATGTCGATCCGCCCCTGAAGCAGCCGCCTTACATAACTCAGGTCGGCCTCGTCCCGCTGCGCCTGCCGCAGCAGGGCGCGCAGCTCTGGCAGGGTCGGCGCGCTCAGGTCGGGCTCGACGAAGTCCACGACCAGCAGCGGAGCGCCCGCCGACTCCGCACCCGCCGCGCTCGCCCCGCCCGCCGCACTCTCCACACCTGCCGCACTCGCCCCGCCCGCCGCCTCAGCGACATCAGCCCCGTCGGCGGCGCCCGCCGCTCCGGCCGGCGCCGCCGCGCCCTCTGGGTGCGCCGCGCTCTCCGGCAGGGGCGGGCTGTCGGTCCGCTGCACCGGCGGCCAGCGCCCCTCCGCGACGTCTGGAACGTCTGGGACGCCTGGGGTGCCTGGGGCGCCTGGGGCGCCTGGGATGTCGGCGATGTCCGGGACGCCCCCGACACCCACCGCACCCACCGCATCCGCCGCAATCGCCGCATCCGCGATGCCAGCCCGTCCCGGCGCCGCCGCGGGCTGCGCTGTCTGCTCCGTACTCGATGTGCTCATGCGCCTCAACCGTCCCCTCGACCGGCGCGTACGGAAGCATCGTGCCACTCCGCGTGGTCCTTATGTGACCGAGTGCCCCCGATCGGCCCCAGATGGGGGGTTACGAAGCGGAAAGAGGCTGGAAGCGGCCGTCCGCCCCGCCGCGGGGCGTGTCCGTGCTCCCCGGCATCATGGGCGGCATGCGTGCAGTGGTGCAGAGGGTGGACGGCGCGAGCGTCGTCGTGGACGGCGAGACGGTCGGCGCGATCGAGGGCGACGGGCTGTGCGTCCTGGTCGGCGTCACCCATGAGGACACCGAGGAGACGGCGGCCCAGCTCGCCCGCAAGCTGTGGTCGGTCCGCATGCTGCACGACGAGAGGTCGTGCAGCGACACCGGCGCCCCGCTGCTGGTCGTCAGCCAGTTCACGCTCTACGGCGACGCCCGCAAGGGCCGCCGTCCCACCTGGAACGCCGCCGCTCCCGGCGAGACGGCCGAGCCGCTGGTGGAGGAGGTGGTCGCCCGGCTGCGCGCGCTGGGCGCCACGGTGGCGACCGGCCGGTTCGGCGCGGCGATGCGGGTGTCGCTGACGAACGACGGGCCGTTCACCGTCCTGCTGGAGATGTGACGGCGGAGGCGAGCCCTACGGCTCCACCACGGCTTCCTGCGCCGCCGCGGTGTCCCCGGCGATCAGCCGGGCGTCCACCGGGACGTTCCGCTTGACCAGGGCGAGCGCGACCGGGCCCAGCTCGAAGTGGCGGGCGGAGGTGGTGACGAAGCCGATCCTGCGGCCGTCGGGACCGTCGTCGGCGAGCCGGACGTCGGCGCCGGGCGCGGGCAGCCGCACCTCGCTGCCGTCCAGGTGCAGGAAGACCAGGCGGCGCGGGGGCTTGCCCAGGTTCTGCACGCGGGCGACGGTCTCCTGACCGCGGTAGCAGCCCTTCTGGAGGTGCACGGCGGCGCCGATCCAGCCCAGCTCGTGCGGGATGGTGCGGTGGTCGGTCTCGAAGCCGAGGCGGGGCCGGCGCTGCTCGACGCGCAGCGCCTCGTGGGCGAGCACCCCGGCGGCCGGACCGGCCTTCTCGGCGTACCGCTCCAGGTCGGCGCGGGGCAGGAAGAGGTCGCGCCCGTAGGGGGTCTCCCGCACGACGGCGTCCTCGGGCGCCTCGGTGATCGAGCCGGCCGGGAGGTGCACGACGGCGACGTCCGCCGTCCGGTCGGCGACCTCGACCCGGTAGAAGAACTTCATCGACTCCAGGTAGGCGACCAGCGCCTCCTGGGTGCCCGGCTCCACGTGCGCCCAGACCGTCGTGCCGTCGTCGACCAGGTAGAGCGCGTGCTCGATGTGGCCGTGCGCGGACAGGATCAGCGCCTCGGCGGCCTGACCGGCGGGCAGTTCGCTCACGTGCTGGGTGAGCAGCAGGTGCAGCCAGCTCAGCCGGTCCTCGCCGGTGACGGTGACCACGCCGCGATGCGAGAGGTCGACGAAGCCGGCGCCCTCGGCGAGGGCGCGCTGCTCGCGGAACAGGTCGCCGTAGTGGGCGGCGACGCCTTCGTCGGCTCCCTCGGCGGCCACGGCGCCGGGCAGGGACAGCAGGGGGCTCTTCATGCGCCCAAGCCTACGACCGCCTACGACTCGGCAGGTGAGCGCCCGGCGTCCGAGGCGCGGGAGGCCGGCCGGTCGTGCGGGCCGTGCCCGGCGTGCGGCGCCTCCCCGGCGGCGCCGGCCGTGCCGTCGCCCCGGCGGGAGCAGTCCGCGCAGCGCCCGAAGATCGCGAAGTGCTTCATGTCGGTGTCGAAGCCGAACTGCTCGCGCAGCTTCGCCGTGAACTCGGCGGCCACCGACAGGTCGGCCTCGATGACGTTCCCGCAGTCCCGGCAGACGAGGTGGATGTGGTGGTGCCGGTCCGCCAGGTGGTACGTCGGCGCCCCGTGCCCCAGGTGCGCGTGGCTGACGAGCCCCAGCTCCTCCAGCAGCTCCAGGGTCCGGTACACCGTGGAGATGTTGACCCCCGAGGCGGTCCTGCGGACCTCGCCGAGGATGTCGTCGGGGGTCGCGTGCTCCAGCGTGTCCACGGCTTCGAGCACGAGCTGCCGCTGCGGGGTCAGCCGGTAGCCGCGCTGCCGCAGGTCCGTCTTCCAGTCGGTGCTCACCACAGGGAGAGTCTAGGACCAGCGGGCGGGCGGCCTGCTGGAGGAAGGCGGTCTACTGGAAGAAGGCGATGCCGTCGTCCGGCATGTCGTCGGGGAGGGCCTTGGCCCAGCGCTCGACGTCCTCCGGGGTGACGACCTTCTTCAGTTGCGCGGACATGTAGGGGCGCAGCTCGACCTCGGGGGTCTGCTTCTCGCCCACCCACATGAGGTCGCTCTTGACGTAGCCGTACAGCCGCTTGCCGCCGGAGTAGGGCCGGGAGGCGGCGGTCCGCGCGACGGCGTCCGTGGCGAGGTCGATCTGCGGCTTCTGGTCGGCCAGCTCGCCGTACCAGATCTCGATGACGCCGTCGTCGCGGGCCATCGTGACCTCGACCTTGCGCTCGGCGTCGATCCGCCAGAAGCCGGACTCCGACTCCAGCGGCCGGACCTTGTCGCCCTTTTCGTCCAGCACCCAGGTGCGGGAGTGGTACTCCAGGAAGTCCCGGCCGTCGTGGGTGAAGGTCGCTTCCTGGCCGAAGTTGCACTTCTCGGACCCGGGGAAGTCGTGCACGCCCGCACCGGCCCAGTTGCCGAGCAGGAAGGCGAGGGGCACGAGGTCCCTGTGGAGGTCGGACGGGATCTCGATCATGAGCGGCGTTTCCTGTTCGCGGTCAGCGCTGGCCCTGGTACAGCTTCTTCACGGTCAGGTAGGCGAAGGCGAGAACGCCGACGCACACCAGGACCAGCAGGGTTTCGAAGAAGATCTCCACGGGGTGCTCCTTGTCGAGCGCGGTGCGGTACGTACACAGGGCCGGAGCCCAGCTTAGTCCGCCGGGCGCCGCCCCTCTCTGCGAGGTGCGTCTCTGCGAGGCGCGTCTCTGCGAGGCCCCTCTCTGCGAGATGCGCCGCTCGGGGTCGGCCGCGTCCCTGTGCCGTAGTACGGGTGCGGTGCGCGGCCGCTGCGCCGGTGCGGCGGCGACTACGCTTTCCGGCATGGCGAAGAAGCTCGTGATCAAGGTGACGGCGGGAGCGGACGCCCCGGAACGGTGCTCGCAGGCGTTCACGGTCGCGGCGGTGGCGGTGGCCAGCGGCGTGGACGTGTCGTTGTGGCTGACCGGCGAGTCGTCGTGGTTCGCGCTGCCCGGCCGGGCGGAGCAGTTCGAGCTTCCGCACGCGGCCCCGCTGCCGGACCTGATCGCCTCGCTCCTCGCGAGCGGCCGGATCACCCTGTGCACCCAGTGCGCGGCCCGCCGCGAGATCACCGAGAAGGACGTCATCGAGGGCGTCCGCATCGCCGGCGCCCAGGTCTTCGTCCAGGAGGCCCTGGGCGACGAGACGCAGGCGCTCGTCTACTGACGCGGACGCGGGGGGACGGAGCGGCGGGGCGCTCAGGCGCTCTCGTCCAGGGCCCTGGCGAGGCGCTTCGGCACGTCGGGCCAGCGCCTGCCCCTGCCCCTGCCCCTGCCCCTGCCCCTGCCCCTGCCCCTGCCCGAAGCCACCACGGCCTAGTGCCGCTTCTTGCCGTCCAGTTCGTCCCACCACTCGTCGGACTTCGGGTCGCCGGACGGGTCGTCCCACCAGCGGTCCTCTGGGCCGCGGCGGTTGGCGACGACGGCGGCGACGGGCGGGATCACCATGGCCACCACGCACATGCCGACCGCGGCGGGGACCGACCAGATGCGCACGACGCCCCACGCGAGGACGAACAGCGTGATGCAGACGCCCATCAGGGCGAAATACGCGTGGCGGCGGCGGGCGTACATGCCTCCAGGGTAGGTCCGCGCCCCGTCGCCGGGTACGGCGAAGGGCCGCGCCCCGGGGGTTCACCCGGGGCGCGGCCCCCGCGCCGTGTGCGGCGCGCGTGCGGCTCAGACCGCGATCGCGACCTCCGCGAGGCCGCCCTGCTGGGCGACGACCGTGCGGTCGGCGGTGCCGCCGGGGACGAGGGCGCGCACCGTCCAGGTGCCCTCGGCGGCGTAGAACCGGAACTGGCCGGTGGCGGAGGTGGGGACCTCCGCGGTGAACTCGCCGGTCGAGTCCAGCAGACGGACGTAGCCCGTCACCGGCTCGCCGTCCCGGGTCACCTGGCCCTGGATCGTCGTCTCACCGGGCTTGATCGTCGAGGCGTCGGGGCCGCCGGCCTTCGCTCCACACATGTGCTCTCCAGAGGTCTTGAAAGGTCGGTCGGGGCGGGTTACTTGCCGGAGCCCAGCTCGATCGGCACGCCCACCAGGGAGCCGTACTCGGTCCAGGAGCCGTCGTAGTTCTTGACGTTCCGCACGCCCAGCAGCTCGTGCAGGACGAACCAGGTCAGGGCGGAGCGCTCGCCGATGCGGCAGTAGGCGATGGTGTCCGTGCCGAGGTCGACGGCCTCCGCGGCGTACAGCTCCTTCAGCTCGTCGTCCGACTTGAAGGTGCCGTCGTCGTTGGCGTTCTTCGACCACGGGATGTTCTTGGCGCTCGGCACGTGGCCGGGACGCTGCGACTGCTCCTGGGGCAGGTGGGCCGGGGCGAGCAGCTTGCCGGAGAACTCGTCGGGCGAGCGGACGTCGACCAGGTTCTGCGCGCCGATGGCCTTCACCACGTCGTCGCGGAAGGCGCGGATGGAGGCGTCCTGCGGCTGCGCCCGGTACTGGGTCGCCGGGCGCTCGGGGACGTCGGTGCCGTCGACCAGCTCGCGGGCGTCCAGCTCCCACTTCTTGCGGCCGCCGTCGAGGAGCTTGACGTCGTCGTGGCCGTAGAGCTTGAAGTACCAGTAGGCGTAGGAGGCGAACCAGTTGTTGTTGCCGCCGTAGAGGACCACCGTGTGGTCGTTGGCGATGCCCTTCTCCGACAGGAGCTTCTCGAAGCCGGCCTGGTCGATGAAGTCGCGGCGAACCGGGTCCTGGAGATCCTGGGTCCAGTCGATCCGGATGGCGTTCTTGATGTGGTTCTTGTCGTACGCGGACGTGTCCTCGTCCACCTCGACGATCGCGATGCTCGGGTCGTCCAGGTGGTCCTGCACGAAGTCGGCGTCGACCAGGACGTCGCTGCGGCTCATGCTCAATCTCCTCCGGGGCAGTTACGGCGGGGCGTGCGAGTGCGGGAGACATGCGCGCTCGGAGCGCGAGCGGCGCACGAAAGCCCCTGACACGGGGCGTGGAGAGACGCGGGGCCCGGGGCTCCCGCTCAGAAGGGGCGACAGAGCATGGCGGCAACGCGGCACAGGTCCACTGCCCGCCGCTTCGTGAGATCCGCCTGTCGCCTCATAGTCTCGATCGTAGGGAGAAACGAGTGGCCATGTCACCGGGGTGTCACATCATGAGACACGATCATCCGCGATGCGGGACGATGACACACGCCCGGCCGTTCCCCGACGCTCCCGGCCCCCCGCCGCGCGCCGTCGTCCTCACACGGCGGACGGCGAGTCTCATCAGTCGGACGCCGTACGCCTAGCCGGCGAGCCGCACCTTCGAGCCCTTCATGGTGATCTCCACCCCGCCCTTCACCGCGCGCACCGCGTCCAGCCGGATGCCGCCGGGCAGCCGGTCGATGGCCTGCTGGAAGTCGGTGATGGACCGGACGCGGTCCGCGGGGAGGTCGAACCCGAGAAGCTGGGGCAGGCCCTCCGCCGCGATCCGGAGCTTGCCGTACCGGACGGTGACCGAGCTGAGCACGTACAGCGGCTTGCGCAGGACGGAGAACTGCACGCCGATCTTTATCTTGCCGTGGCCGCCGTCCGCCAGGCTCACCACCCGGGCGGTGATCCCGAGGCCCACGTCCGTGGGCTGCGCCTTCGCCGTCTTCAGCAGCTCGGCGTAGGCGACGGTCGCCTGGCCGGCGGCCCTGTCGGCGACGGCGGAGCTGTAGTCGCCGGAGAACCGCACGCCCTTCATGTCGGCCGTGAGGCCGTCGACGCGGATCTTCTGCGCGCCGTCGCCGGTGTCGGCCTCCAGGTCCTTGATGCCGACCTGGACGTCGTCCAGCTCGCCGCTCGCGACCTGCGTGAGGAACGGGAAGCCCTTGATGGACACGTCGGGCTTGCTCGCCAGGTTCTCGGTGCTCTTGATCCTCTCGGCGGCCTTGTCCTCGGCGAAGTGCACCGCCACCCGGTCCACGACCACGAACAGCACACCGAGGACCACGGCGACGATCAGCAGTACCCGCAGCGCGCGCATCCGGTCTTTTCCCCACCTCGACGGTCCGGCGCGGCCGACCGGCCGCCCAGGCGCGAGCGTAACCCTCCCGGCGAGCCCGGCCGTCGTTTTGTCGATCGGCTGTGACAAGGACCGACCGGATCCGACGGATTCCGCCGGTCTTATCCCGGGGCCGGGGGGACCAGGGGCCGGGGGCGGCCGGTCCTTTCCCGGGGGTTGGGGGATCCGGCCGGTCCTTCCCTGGGGCCGGGGGGACGCGGCCGGTCCTTCCCAGAGCCCCGGGTGACCCCGGGTGAGGGCGGCCGGTTCCGTCCCCGGGCCCGGCGGACCTGGCCGGTCCTGTCCCTGGCCCGGCGGGTCCGGCCTCTGCTATCCCAGGACCCGGCCCAGCACCCACACCGCGGGCGCCGCCGCCGACAGCGGCAGGGCGACTCCGGCCGTGAAGTGGACGAAACGCGAGGGGTAGTCGTAGGCGGCCGCGCGGTGCCCGATCAGCGCGCACGCTCCGGCGCCCGCGCCGAGCAGCGCGCCCTTCCCGCCCAGCCCCGTCATCTGGCCGACCGCGAGGCCCGTGCCCGCCGCCGCCAGCAGCGCGACGGCCACCGAGGCCGCCCCGGGCAGCGGCAGCGCCCGTGCGAGGACGGCCACCGCGACCGCCGCCGCGCCGAGGGCGACCGCGTCGGCGCCGCCCGCCAGATACCCGGTCGCGAGGATCGCCAGCGCCGCCGCGGCGACGGTCGCCATCAGCCCGTACATCCGCTCGTCCGGGTCGGCGTGGGAGCGGAGCTGCACCACCAGCGAGAGCAGCACCCACACGCCGAGCGTGCCCAGGATCGCCGCGGGCGCGTGCTCCCGGCCCGCGCCCAGCACCGCGGCGTCCGAGACGAGCGCGCCGGCGAACCCGAGGGCGATGCCCTGCCGGGCGGGCCACATGCCGTTCAGCCGGAACCAGCCCGCCGCCGTCACCGCCTGAAGCACCACCAGCGGCACGAGCAGCGCGTACGTGCCGACCTCCGCCGCACCGGCCAGCAGCAGCCCGAGCAGCGCGGTGAGCGCGGCGGGCTGCATCCCCGGCTCGATGATCGGCGAACGGCCCTCCGCGCGGGCCCGCTGCGCGTCGGTGACGCGGGTGTTGCCGCCGAGGGTGGCGGGACCGTAGGCGGGCTCGTCCCCGGCGGGTCCGCCAGGGGCGGGCGGGGCCGCCGCCGGAGCCGGAGCCGGAGCGTGGCCCGCGGGGGCCGGGGGAGGCGCGGACGCCGCCGCGTGGCTCGCCGCCGCATGGCCCGTTGCCGGGGCCGGGGGCTGGGCTTGAGGCTGCCCTTGGGCGTAGGGCTGTCCCTGGGCGTAGGGCTGTCCCTGTGCGTAGGGCTGCTGCGCCGGGGCCTGGTCCGGGACGAAGGGAGGGGCCGCTTCGGCGGGGCCTTGGGCGACCGGGGGCAGGTAGGCCGTCTGAGCGGCCGGTTCAGGCGCGGCGACGGGCGGGGCGACCGGCTCCGCGTGGGTCTGGGTGTCCCAGGTCTGCCCCTGCCAGCGCTGTGTGTACGGCTGCTGGTCCGCGGGCTCCGCGTACGCCTGCTGCTGCCCAGGCCACGCCTCCGGGTACGGCTGGGGCTGCTGGTGGGGCTGCGACTGCCCCTGGGGCTGCTGGGGCTGCTGATACGGCTGGGGCTGCTGAGGCGGCGCCTCCTGGCCCTGCACTTGCCCCTGCTCCTGCCCCTGCGCCCCTGCCTGCCCCTGATCGTGCTGGTCGTACCGCTGGGGCTGCGCGTACGGGTTGTGGCCCCGGTACGGGTCGCTGCCCTGGTGCGGGTCGTCGTACGGACCCGCGGGCGGGGCCTCCTCGTACGGCCGGTCGGTCATCGCTCACCCTCCTGCGAACGGGGGGAGCACCTCGACCGTGCCGCCCTCGGTCAGCCGTACCGTCTCATGCGCGCGCATTCCCACCGGGTCGCCGTCGATGAGGAACGAGCAGCGGCGCAGCACCCTGGCCAGCTCGCCGGGGTGCCGTGCGCGCACCGCGGCGAGCGCCTCGGCGAGCGTCGGCGCCTCGTACGGCTCCTCGGCGACGCCGGCCGCGGCCTTCGCCGCCGCCCAGTAGCGCACCGTGACCTTGGCCATCCCGTCCCTCATGTCACTTCACTCGGCATCGAACAGGGCCAGGCTAGCCCGCTTGTGCGAGAGCCCAGCGCGCGATGCGGTGCAGCAGCTCGTCGGGAGCGGCGTTCTCGGCGTGGCCCATGCCGGGCTCCAGCCAGAGTTCGCCGTGTTCACCGGCGGCCGCGGCCAGCGTCCGGGGGTGGTCCAGCGGGAAGTAGGCGTCCCGGTCGCCGTGCACGACCAGCAGCGGCGTGGGCGCTATGCGCGGCGCCGCCTCGACCGGGGAGAGCGGCACGGGGTCCCAGTCGCGGTCGTGGATGCGGGTGCGCAGCCCGTAGCGGCTCAGCAGGCGGCCCTCAGGACGCATGACGAGCCAGTGCACGCGGCGCATGGGGGCCGTGCCGCGGTAGTACCAGCGGGCCGGGCCGCTCACCGAGACCACGGCGTCGGTGCGCGCCCGCGCGCGCTCGGCGCCGCGGGAACCGAGATCCGTGCCGCCGTCCCGGTCGGTTCCGTGCGGGCCGTACAGGGCCGCGTGCCGCACCGCCACCGAGCCGCCCATGGAGAAGCCGACGGTGATCACGCGGGCGTGCCCGAGGCTGCGGGCCCAGGCCACCGCCGCCGCCAGGTCCAGCACCTCCCGGTCGCCGACCGTGGAGCGGCCGCCCGAGGCGCCGTGGCCGCGGAAGGAGAACGTCACGACCGCGCCGTGCCGGGCGAACGCCCGCGCCGCCCGGCGCACGTGCGGCCGGTCCAGATCACCGGTGAAACCGTGCGCGATCACGAACACGTCACCCGTGTGCGTCACGGCCTGATCCGCCGCGTGCCCGGCCGTCCCCGGCGCGTACAGAGCGTCGATCGACACGCCGTCCGCCGTGCGCAACAGCCTCCTGACCGGGGTCCGCGGAGGCGTCCCGGACCTCGGCACGACCGTCGTCCGCGCCACATGACCTGCCGAATCCGTGCTCATGTCGGCTATTGTGCTGCGCAGAGGACTCGGGCAGCGACGCCCCCGGGTCCTTTCGTGCTTTCGGGCACGCTGTATATGACGCGGGAGAACGCGGGTATACGGCCGCCCGGTCGCGCAGCGGCCACCGCGGCCGCGGCGGGTCCCGGAGCGCGGGATCCGCACCGCCGAACACGTGACGACGCAGTGCCGCACACGTCCTCGCAGGGACCGAGGAGGAACCAGACGCCATGGACGAGCGAACCGTGCACGACCACACGACGATCCGGGCAGGTGGAGTCCGATGAGCTCTCTGTTGCTCCTGACCAACGCCCTCCAGCCGTCGGCCGAGGTGCTGCCCGCCCTCGGGCTGCTGCTGCACAACGTGCGCGTGGCGCCGGCCGAGGGCCCCGCCCTCGTCGACACGCCGGGCGCCGACGCCATCCTCGTCGACGGGCGGCGCGACCTGCCCCAGGTGCGCAGCCTGTGCCAGCTCCTGCGCTCCACCGGTCCGGGCTGCCCGCTGATCCTCGTGGTGACCGAGGGCGGCCTCGCCGCCGTGACCGCCGACTGGGGCGTCGACGACGTGCTGCTGGACACCGCGGGTCCGGCCGAGGTCGAGGCGCGGCTGCGGCTGGCCATGGGCCGCTTGCAGCTCGTCCACGACGACTCCCCCATGGAGATCCGCAACGGCGACCTCTCCGTGGACGAGGCGACCTACAGCGCCAAGCTCAAGGGGCGGGTGCTGGACCTCACCTTCAAGGAGTTCGAGCTGCTGAAGTACCTCGCGCAGCACCCGGGCCGGGTCTTCACCCGCGCCCAGCTCCTGCAAGAGGTCTGGGGCTACGACTACTTCGGCGGCACCCGCACGGTCGACGTGCACGTACGGCGGCTGCGGGCCAAGCTCGGCCCCGAGCACGAGTCGCTGATCGGGACCGTGCGCAACGTCGGCTACCGCTTCGTCACGCCGGAGAAGCCGGAGCGGTCCGAGAAGCCCGAGAGGCCCGAGAGGTCGGAGAGCCGCGCCGACGACGAGTCCCGGGGCCAGGCCGCCGCCCGGGACGCCGGCGCCGACCCGGCCGCCCGCGACGACGCCGAGGACGCCCCGGCGACGGCGCGGGAGCGCGCCGGGACGTCCTCGCGGAGCGGCGCCGCCGGACGCCGCTGACGGTCCCGCGGACCGGCGTCGGCGGACGCGCCGACGCACGCGCCGGCGAGTGCGCCTACGCGGTCGGCCGGCTGAGATCGCCGACGGTCGTCCGGGGAACGAGGACGGGCCTGCGTACAGGGCTGAATACAGCCCTGCGCACGGGTCTGAAGAGGGGCCTACCGGAGCGGGTCCATCCGCGTAGACTCCGCGCGTGGGCAAGGTGACTCGGGATGACGTCGCGAGACTGGCGGGGACTTCCACCGCCGTGGTCAGTTACGTCATCAACAACGGACCCCGGCCGGTCGCCCCGGCCACGCGCGAGCGCGTTCTCGGCGCGATCAAGGAACTGGGGTACCGGCCCGACCGGGTCGCTCAGGCGATGGCCTCCCGGCGCACCGACCTGATAGGGCTGATCGTCCCGGACGCGCGGCAGCCGTTCTTCGGCGAGATGGCCCACGCGGTGGAGTGGGCCGCGGCCGAGCGCGGCAAGATGGTGCTCGTCGGCAACTCCGACTACGTCAGCGAACGCGAGGTGCACTATCTGCGCGCGTTCCTCGGCATGCGCGTCTCCGGGCTCATCCTGGTCTCGCACGCGCTCAACGACTCGGCGGCCGCCGAGATAGACGCCTGGGACGCCCGGGTGGTGCTGCTGCACGAGCGGCCCGAGGCCCTCGACGACGTGGCCGTGGTCACCGACGACCTCGGCGGCGCCCAGCTCGCCGTGCGGCACCTCCTGGAGCACGGCTACGAGTACGTGGCCTGCATGGGCGGCATGGCCGAGACCCCGGCCGTCGGCGACCCGGTCTCCGACCACGTCGAGGGATGGCGGCGCGCGATGGCCGAGGCCGGGCTGCCGACCGAGGGCCGCCTGTTCGAGGCGCCGTACAACCGTTACGACGCCTACCGGGTCGGCCTGGAGGTCCTCGCCCGGTCCGACCGGCCCCCGGCGGTCTTCTGCTCCACGGACGACCAGGCGATCGGGCTGCTGCGGGCCGCCCGGGAGCTGCGCATCGACGTGCCGGACGAGCTGGCGGTGGCCGCGTTCGACGACATCAAGGAGGCGGCGCTGGCCGATCCGCCGCTGACCACGGTCGCCTCCGACCGGTCGGCGATGGCCCAGGCGGCCGTGGACCTGGTGCTCGACGACGGGCTGCGGGTCGTCGGCTCGCGGCGGGAGCGGCTGAAGGTGTTCCCGTCCCGGCTGGTCGTCCGCAGATCCTGCGGCTGCGCGTAGCCCGCGGGCCCGGCTCTTATATCGGGCATACGAGGTTCTGTCGGGCTTCTCAGCGCAGCCTCACCAAGCTTTCATGATCACGGGACACTCTTCATGACATGACCGAGAGCTTCCGCCGCAGCGGCGCGCACGAGGACCCCCAGGGTGACGGAGCCGAGGGCTTCGCGCACCGGCAGCAGTACGCCTCCTCTCCGGCGCACCCCGAGTGGCCCCCGCCGCCCGCCTACCCGCCGGCCCACTCCCCGGCCGCTCCCTACGGCGGCGGGCAGCCCCCGTACGCGGACGAGGGCGGGCAGCCCGCTCCCGGTCACGGCGCCCACCGGGGCGGAACCGCCCCGAAGCGCGCCATGGGCCCGCTGGCGCTGCTGGCCGCCGTGGCCCTCGCCGCGGCGGTCGTGGGCGGCGCCACCGCGTACGCCTTCCAGGAGCTGAGCGGCCACGACACCTCCTCCGCCGGGCCCGCCGCGAACGTGGTGCCCTCCAGCCAGCGGGGCAGCACCGCCTCGATCGCCAAGGCGGTCAGCCCGAGCGTGGTGGAGATCACCGCCACGCTCGCCAACGGCGTCTCCACCGGCGCCGGGGTGATCGTCAGCAGCGGCGGCGAGGTCGTCACCAACAACCACGTGATAGCCGGCGCCTCCTCGATCAAGGCGCGGACCAGCGACGGCAGGTCCTACACCGCCCGCCTCGTCGGCGCCGACAGCGGCAAGGACCTCGCCCTGGTCAGGCTGAGCGGCGCGTCCGGCCTGAAGGCGGCGTCCCTCGGGGACTCCGACGGCGTGGCGGTCGGCGACCAAGTGGTCGCCATCGGGTCCCCCGAGGGCCTGACCGGCACCGTCACCAGCGGCATCGTCTCCGCGCTGAACCGGGACGTGACCGTGTCCACCGGCGAGAGCCAGGGCCAGCAGAGCCAGGGCGAAGGCCAGTGGCCGTTCCAGTTCGGCGGCCGGCACTTCAACGGCGACACGGGCGCCTCCACCACCACCTACAAGGCCATCCAGACCGACGCGTCCCTGAACCCGGGCAACTCCGGGGGCGCCCTGATCGACGCCGGCGGGAACGTCATCGGCATCAACTCGGCGATGTACTCCGCCTCCGCCGCCTCCTCGGGCTCCTCCAGCGCGGAGGGCAGCGTGGGCCTCGGGTTCGCCATCCCGGTCGACACCGTCAAGGCGGACCTGGGCAAGCTGCGCTCCGGCGCCCAGAGCTGATCCCGGCCCCGGCCCCAGACGCGCCCGGCCGCCCCGACGTCCCCCGGACACGGCCCGCACCCCGACACGAGGCCGCACCCCGACACCGACTCTCCCCCAGGCAGGACCGCACCACGCAGCACGACAGCGACGCACACAGCACCGCACGAGCAGACGCACACAGCACCGCACGAGCAAGGGAGTACGCCATGATCCAGCACGTTGTGCACGAGAAGGCCGACACCGTAGACGTGACCCTCGCCTCGGGCCTCGCGCTCCCCCTGTCCGTCGCCAAGGAACTCCACACCCCCGCCGGCAACCCGGCGAACCGGACCCCGGCCGGACTGGTCGCGGTGCCCCAGCTCATGGGCCTGCGCATGCCCGCCGCGCGGACGCACCGCCACAAGGTGCCGCTGCGCCGGCTGACCGCGGTGGCGGCGTGAACGACCCGGCACGCGCGTCACTCAGCCGTGCTGAGCGGGCCGTGTTCCGCACCGGGCGGGCGCCGGACGTGCGAGTCTGAGACCGTCCCGCCCGGCGCCGAACGGGCCGAGGAAACCGAGCGATCCGAGGAACAGCAGACGATGAGCCCCGCCGACGGCGACCGCGACCGCGAACGCGACCCTCAGCGCATCCTGATCGTCGACGACGAACCGGCGGTGCGCGAAGCCCTTCAGCGGAGCCTCGCCTTCGAGGGCTACGAGACGGAGGTCGCCGTGGACGGCGCGGACGCCCTGGAGAAGTCGGCCGCCTACCGCCCGGACCTGGTCGTGCTGGACATCCAGATGCCCCGCATGGACGGTCTGACGGCCGCCCGCCGCATCCGCGGCGGCGGCGACACCACCCCGATCCTGATGCTGACGGCCCGCGACACGGTCGGCGACCGGGTCACCGGCCTGGACGCCGGGGCGGACGACTACCTCGTCAAGCCCTTCGAACTGGACGAGCTGTTCGCCCGGATCCGGGCCCTGCTGCGCCGCAGCTCTTATACGGGAGCCGTGCCGGGCGCCGCCGACGAGGGCGACGCACTCACCTTCGCCGACCTGCGCATGGACCTCGCCACCCGCGAGGTCACCCGCGGCGGACGCCAAGTGGAGCTGACCCGGACCGAGTTCACGCTGCTGGAGATGTTCCTTGCGCATCCGCGCCAGGTGCTCACCCGGGAGCAGATCCTGAAGGCGGTCTGGGGATTCGACTTCGAGCCCTCCTCCAACTCGCTGGACGTCTATGTGATGTACCTGCGCCGCAAGACCGAGGCAGGCGGCGAGCCGCGCCTGGTGCACACCGTGCGCGGAGTGGGGTACGTCCTGCGCCAGGGCGGCGCGGAGTGAACAAGGTCGTGCGCCGGTACCACGCCCTGCCGATCCGCTCCCGGCTCGCGCTGCTGGTCGCGGCGGCGGTGGCGTTCGCGGTCGCGGCGGTCTCGGTCGCCTGCTGGTTCATCGTGCGGGGCAGGCTCGACGAGGAGATCGACAGCCGGCTCCAGAGCTACGCCCGGGTCACCCCCGGCACGGCGACGAAGCTGGCCGCGGACTGCACGCAGAGCGCGAGCAGAGCCGCGGGCGAGGTGCAGCGCTCCTACCTGTACGTGCAACTGATCACCGAGCAGGGCAAGTTCTGCGTGGACAGCCACGCGCCGGGCGTCATCAAGGTCACCTCCCTGGACCGGGCGGTCGCCGCCGACCCCGACCGGCACAACCGCACCCTGCACACCAC
The DNA here is from genome assembly GCF_040644415.1 of Streptomyces sp. NPDC046985. Classification (NCBI taxonomy): domain Bacteria; kingdom Bacillati; phylum Actinomycetota; class Actinomycetes; order Kitasatosporales; family Streptomycetaceae; genus Streptomyces; species Streptomyces sp. NPDC046985. The sequence continues at coordinate 28,233 of NZ_JBEYWK010000024.1, read as the reverse complement.
CACCGACGCCCAGGGCAACAACGTCCGGGTGCTGCTGGTCGCCGTGCCGACCGACGGCCCCGGCTCCCCCGCCTATCCCGGCATCGCCTTCATGCTCGGGCTGTCCCTGAAGGACACCGAGAAGACCCTCGACGACCTGGCGCTGCTGCTCCTCGTCGTCTCCGGCATAGGCGTCTTCGGCGCCGGCGTCGCGGGTCTCGCGGTCGCCCGCGCCGGACTGCGCCCCGTCGACCGGCTCACCGAGGCCGTGGAGCACGTGGCCCGCACCGAGGACCTGGCCGTCCGGATCCCGGTGGAGGACGACAGCGAGGACGAGATCGCCCGGCTGTCGCGCTCGTTCAACTCCATGACCTCCGCCCTGGCCAGCTCCCGCGACCTCCAGCAGCAACTGATCGCCGACGCCGGCCACGAACTGCGCACGCCGCTGACCTCGCTGCGCACCAACATCGAACTCCTCAGCCGCAGCGAGGAGACCGGCCGCCCGCTGCCCGACGCGGACCGCAAGGCGCTGCTGGCCTCCGTCAAGGCCCAGATGACCGAACTCGCCTCGCTCATCGGCGACCTCCAGGAGCTGTCCCGCTCGGAGGGGCAGCGCGGCGAACGCCCCCAGGTGATCGCCCTCCAGGACACCGTCGAGGCGGCGCTGCGCCGCGCCCGGCTGCGCGGCCCGGAGCTGACCATCACCGCGCACGTGGACCCCTGGTACGTCCGGGCCGAACCCTCCGCGCTGGAACGGGCGATCGTCAACATCCTGGACAACGCGGTGAAGTTCAGCCCGGAGGGCGGCGCCGTCGAGGTCGTCCTGGAGCAGGGCGTCCTCACGGTGCGCGACCACGGCCCCGGCATCTCCGCCGACGAACTCCCGCACGTCTTCGACCGGTTCTGGCGCTCCCCGAGCGCCCGCGCGCTGCCCGGATCGGGCCTGGGGCTGTCCATCGTCGACCGCACCGTCCAGCAGGCGGGCGGCGAGGTCGCCCTCGCGCCGGCCGACGGCGGCGGCACGGTGGTGCGGGTCCTCCTGCCCGGCGCCCCGACCCCGCCGCCGGAGACTCCGGGTGCCGTCCCGGACGGCTCTGTACGCTCGGAGCCATGACCAGCGACGACACCCACCCGATCGCCCGCTCCCTGGAGACCCTCGCCGAGCTGGCCCCGGACCGGGCCGACGCCGTGCTCGGCCTGCTGGCGGAGGCCGCCCGCGCCGACGGCCGGCAGGCGGTCTCCGAGCAGGGCCGGCTCCTGCTCGGCGGGGGCGCCCGCGCCGGCGTGTCCCACCTGCTGCTCAGCGTCAACGGCGCTCTGGTCGGCTACGCGCAACTGGAGGACACCGACCCGGTGGAGGCGCCCGCCGCCGAGCTGGTCGTGCACCCCGCCCACCGCGGGCACGGGCACGGGCGGGCGCTCGGCGCGGCCCTGCTGGCCGCCTCGGGCAAGCGGCTGCGGGTGTGGGCGCACGGCGGGCACCCCGCCGCCCGGCACCTCGCGCAGGTCCTCGGGCTGACGCTGTTCCGTGAGCTGCGGCAGATGCGGCGGCCGCTGACCGGCCTGGACCTGTCCGAGCCGGCGCTGCCCGAGGGCGTGACGCTGCGGGCCTTCGTCCCCGGCCATGACGACGCGGCGTGGCTCGCCGTGAACGCGGAGGCGTTCGCCCACCACCCCGAGCAGGGCTCGCTCACCCAGCGTGACCTCGACGACCGCGAGGCCGCGGCGTGGTTCGACCCGAGCGGGTTCTTCCTCGCCGAGCGCGAGGGGCGGCTGGTCGGCTTCCACTGGACCAAGGTCCACGCCGAGGAGCGCCTGGGCGAGGTCTACGTCCTCGGGGTGCGCCCCGGCGCGCAGGGCGGCGGCCTCGGCCGCGCCCTCACCGTGACCGGCCTGCGCCACCTCGCCGCCCGGGGCCTGCCCACCGCGATGCTCTACGTCGACGCCGACAACAAGGCGGCCGTCTCGGTCTACGAACGCCTCGGCTTCACGACATATGAGACGGACCTCATGTACCGCACGGAGACGTGATCCCCGGGCGGTCGGGGCGCCGGGGGCGGGTCGGCTGGGAGCCGGGGGCCGTGAGCCGTGAGCCGGGCCGCCCGTGCGCCGCAGGGCCGTATACCGGGCCGCCGTGAACCGGGGGTCCGGTAAGCCCGGTCACCGTCCGCCGTGCGCCGGGGGGCGCCGTAAGCCCTGCCGCCGTGCGCCGGGGCCGTCGGCAAGGGCGTACGGCCCCCGCGTACGGCAGAGGCGACGGCCCCCGCGTGCGGCACCCGCGGGCCGGTGCGAGGCCCGCGCGCCCGGGGGTGCGGGAGGGCCGTGACCCCTGCGGGACTCCCCCCGCTATCCCGCACGCCATGTCTCCGTAACCGGTGATTCAGACGGCCTTGCGACCCTCGTTCAATGACGCCCGCTGTGCCAGAGCCCACCCCGCCCCCTGACGAGGGGGCCGGAGCCGCGCTGCCGCCCGCGCATTCCGACGCGCCTGTCTTCCCCTCTGCGCGGAAGAATGGGTTCATGAGCCAGTCAGACATCCAGGCCGCAGCGCAGCCGCACCCCCAGCCCTCCGTGGGCTCCCTCGCCGCCCACCGCGCGCACACCGTCGCGGCGGCCGTCTCCGACCTGGACCCCGACCTCGACTCCGACCTGGACGTCTACGAGGAGACCGACGCCGAGGGGCAGCGCTTGCCGCACGGCCGCTTCCTCGACCGGGAGCGGAGCTGGCTCGCCTTCAACGAGCGGGTCCTGGAGCTGGCCGAGGACCCGAACACGCCCCTGCTGGAGCGGGCCAACTTCCTCGCGATCTTCGCCAGCAACCTGGACGAGTTCTTCATGGTCCGGGTGGCCGGTCTCAAGCGCCGCATCGCCACCGGCGTCGCCACCCGCTCCGCCTCCGGCTTGCAGCCCCGCGAGGTGCTGGAGATGATCTGGGCCCGCTCCCGCGAGCTGATGGCCCGGCACGCGGCCTGCTACCACGAGGACGTCGCCCCCGCGCTCGCGGAGGAGGGCATCCACCTGGTCCGCTGGAGCGAGCTGACGGAGAAGGAGCAGGCCCGCCTGTTCACCCTCTTCCGCCAGCGCATCTTCCCCGTGCTGACCCCGCTGGCGGTCGACCCCGCGCACCCCTTCCCGTACATCTCGGGCCTCTCGCTGAACCTGGCCGTCGTGGTGCGCAACCCCGTCACCGGCCACCGGCACTTCGCCCGGGTCAAGGTGCCGCCGCTGCTCTCCCGCTTCCTGGAGAGCTCCCCGGGCCGCTACGTCCCGCTGGAGGACGTCATAGCGGCGCACCTGGAGGAGCTGTTCCCGGGCATGGAGGTGCTGGAGCACCACACCTTCCGGCTCACCCGCAACGAGGACCTGGAGGTCGAGGAGGACGACGCCGAGAACCTGCTCCAGGCACTGGAGAAGGAGCTCATGCGGCGCCGCTTCGGGCCGCCGGTGCGCCTGGAGGTGGAGGAGTCCGTCGACCGCGAGGTACTCGACCTGCTGGTGCGCGAGCTGAAGATCAGCGAGGCCGAGGTCTACCCGCTGCCCGGCCCGCTGGACCTCACCGGCCTGTTCCGCATCCACGGCCTGGACCGGCCCGAGCTGAAGTACCCCAAGTTCATCGCCGGCACCCACCGCGACCTCGCCGAGGTCGAGTCGGCCTCCCCGCCGGACATCTTCGCCGCGCTGCGCAACCGGGACGTGCTGCTGCACCACCCCTACGACTCGTTCTCCACCTCGGTGCAGGCGTTCCTGGAGCAGGCCGCCGCCGACCCGGACGTGCTCGCCATCAAGCAGACCCTGTACCGGACCTCGGGCGACTCGCCCATAGTGGACGCGCTGATCGACGCTGCCGAGTCCGGCAAGCAGGTCCTGGTGCTGGTCGAGATCAAGGCCCGTTTCGACGAGCACGCCAACATCAAGTGGGCGCGCAAGCTGGAGGAGGCCGGCTGCCACGTGGTCTACGGCCTCGTCGGCCTGAAGACGCACTGCAAGCTGTCGCTGGTCGTCCGCCAGGAGGGCGACGACACCCTGCGGCGCTACAGCCACGTCGGCACCGGCAACTACCACCCGAAGACGGCCCGGCTCTACGAGGACCTCGGCCTGCTCACCGCGGACCCGCAGGTCGGCGCCGACCTCTCCGACCTGTTCAACCGCCTCTCCGGCTACTCCCGCCGCGAGACCTACCGGCGGCTGCTCGTCGCGCCCAAGTCCCTGCGCGACGGCCTGATCTCGCGGATCAACAAGGAGGTCCAGCACCACCGCGCCGGACGGCCCGCCTCGATCCGCATCAAGGTCAACTCCATGGTGGACGAGGCCGTCGTCGACGCCCTGTACGCCGCCTCCCAGGCGGGCGTGCCGGTCGACGTGTGGGTGCGCGGCATCTGCGCCCTGCGCCCCGGCGTGCCGGGACTGTCGGACAACGTCCGCGTGCGCTCCATCCTCGGCCGCTTCCTGGAGCACTCCCGGGTCTTCGCCTTCGGCAACGGCGGCGAGTCCGAGGTGTGGATCGGCAGCGCCGACATGATGCACCGCAACCTCGACCGCCGGATCGAGGCCCTGGTCCGGGTGACCGACCCCGGCCACCGGGCCTCGCTCAACAGGATGCTGGAGACCGGCATGTCCGACGGCACCTCGTCCTGGCACCTCGGCCCGGACGGCGAGTGGACCCGGCACGCGACCGACGCGGACGGCCAGCCGCTGCGCAACATCCAGGAGACGTTCATCGACGCCCGGAGGCGCCGGCGTGGCACAGCGACACCTTGACCCGGCGGACCCCGCGGCCGCCGGACCCGCCCCCCGGCTCCTGGAGCCGGAGGACGCCCCCACCGCCGACGCCCTCGCGGGCTATCTGCGGGCCCAGGCGACGCAGTTCCTGCGCGCCCTGCGCCAGCACCGCGAGAGCGGCGGCGGCGCCGAGGACTCCGCCGCCGCGGCGCGCGCCATGCGCCGCTCGGCCCGCCGCATCAGCGCCAGCCTGCACACCTTCCGCCCGCTCCTGGAGGAGAGCTGGGCGGAGGAGCTGCGCCCCGAACTGGCCTGGCTGTCGGGCACCCTGGCCCGGGAGCACGCCTGCCAGGCACGCCTGGAGCGGCTGTTGCAGGCCGTGCACCGGCTCTCCCCCCGGGCGGCGGACGCCGCCGGGGGCCGCGCGCCGGGCACGGCGCCCCCGGCGCAGCGCACGGCGCCCGGCGCGGACGGCCGCCCGGACCGCCCGCCCGCGCCGGAGCGCGGCCCCCTGACCGTGGGCGCGGCGAAGGCGGGGGCCCTGCTCGACCGGCGGCTCACCCTCGCCCGCACCCGCGCCCACTCCACCGCCCTGGAAGCACTGGGCTCCAGCCGCTTCCACGCCGTGGCCGACAAGGTCGCCGTGCTGGCCAGCGCGGTCCCCCTCGCTCCGGCCGCCGCCGCCCTGGACCCGCGGCTGCCGGCCGCCGCGGCCGAGGAGCGGCTCACCGACGCCGCGGCCGCGCTGCCGCTGGCCGCCGCGGGCAGCCCCTACAACGCCCAGGCGCTGATCCACGGCCTGTCCCCCGACCTCTCCCCGCACCCGCAGGACGCCCCCTGGCACCAGGTCCGGCTGCTGCTGCGTCTGCACCGGTACGCCCGCGAGGCCCTGGGGGACGTGCGCGCGGCGACGGCGGCCGAGGAGGAGGCCCGGCTGACCGCGGCCGGCCAGGCCCTCGACCGGCACCGCGACGCCGCCGAGGCGGCGGCCGAGGCGGCCTCGGCCGCCCGCACGCCCCGCATCGCCCCGGCGACGGCGTACGCGCTCGGCGTGCTGCACGCCGACCAGCGGCACGAGGTGGAGGCGGCCCGGTTCGCCTTCCAGCGGGCCTGGCTGAGACGACCGGTGGGCGCCCACTAGGAGGCGGTGAGCCGCGGTGGCATTCTCGCGTCAAACGCCGGGTCCGGGCGACCGGCTGGCGGAGCGGACGGCCGCTCGCGTCGTGCAGGCGGCCGGCTGCGTGCTGTGGCGCCGCTCGCCGGTGGACGGCGCCCTCGAACTCTGCTTGGTGCACCGGCCCAAGTACGACGACTGGTCCTGGCCGAAGGGCAAGCTCAAGCGCGGCGAGGACCCGCTCGCGGGCGCGCTGCGGGAGGTGGCGGAGGAGACCGGGTACACGGCGTCGCCCGGCGCCGAGCTGAGCACCCTCGCCTACATGGCGGGCGGCCGCGCGAAGCAGGTGCGTTACTGGGCGGCCGAGGCGTCCGGCGGCCGCTTCGTCCCCAACAAGGAGGTGGACCGCCTGCGGTGGCTGCCGCCGGCCGAAGCCCGCGACCGCCTCACCCAGTTCCGCGACCGCGACCTGGTCGGCGAACTGCTCGTCGTGCTGCGCCTCGCCTGAACAGCCGGGCCGAGGAGGGCCGTTCAGCCGTCCTCCGCATGCCGCTCCGCGTCCGTGCGCGCCTGGCTGCGCGCCCGGCGGGCCGGTCCGCGCCAGCCGCAGGTGCAGCGGGCCACGCAGAAGCGGCCCTGCTCGACGGTGGTCGTGCGATGCTCCCGGTCCTGTTGCGCCACGGAGAGGACGTTACCCACGCCGGGTGAACGGCGGCCCGCGGCCCCCGACGGCCGCCCCCGCACGCGTGACGGCGCTGTCCACCCGTCGTTGAGACAGTGACGACAGGGCGCCCGTGACGGACAGAGCGACTGGGGGCAGGCAGGCGATGGCGGAGCAGCGGCGGCAGACGGGCGGCGCGGTGCTCGCGGCGGGCCTCCTGGTCTGCGCGTGCGCCACGGGGTGCTCCAGCGCCAGCGTGGCGGCGGACGCGCACACCGGGGAATCCGCCGCCGACCCGGTGCGGACGATGCGCCGGGCCGCCGACGCCCTGGTCGCGGCGGGCACGTCCCAGGCGCGTACGGCGATGGAGACGGCCTCGGGCGGGACCCGGGTGACCATCCGCGGCGAGGGCGCCTACGACTACCGCCGTCAGCGCGGCCGGCTGACGCTGATCCTGCCGCAGGACCCCGCCGACGCCCCCGGGCGCCTGCCGATCACCGAACTGCTCTCCCCGGGCGCGCTGTTCATGAAGAACCGGGGAGCGGGCGTGCCCGCTGACAAGTGGGTGCGGGTGGAGACGGCGACGGTCTCGGACGGCAGCCTGGTCACCGGCGGGGCCACCGACCCGCTCACCGCGGCCGAGGTGCTGCGCGGGACGCGTACGGCGACGTACGCGGGCCGGGAGGAGGTCGCCGGGGTCGCGGTGCGGCACTTCCGGGGCGTCGCGGATCTCGCGCTGGCCGCGCGCAGCGTCCCGGCGGCCGGCGGGGCGGCGCTGCGGGCCTCGCTGACGGCGGCGGCGAGAGGGTTCGCCACCGCCGAGGTCCCCTTCGACGCCTATCTCGACGACCAGGGCCGCCTGCGCAAGCTCCGGCAGCGCTTCAGCTTCGTCAACGGCCGGCGCAAGGGCGCCGTGGCCGTCTCCTCCACGACGCTGCTGTTCGCGTTCGGGACCCCGGTGACCGTGCCGCTGCCGCGCGCCGGGGACATCTACGCCGGGCGCGTCGCCGAGCCGGACTAGCCCGTCCGTGCCATGCGCGGCGCGCGGCCCGCTCCCTACTCTGGGAAGCCGGTGACGCAGAGCCGGTGACGGCGGGGAAGGGGTGACGCGCGTGGCGCCGGTCGGCGGTACGACGGTTCAGGACCATGTGGCCCTCGCCGAGATAGAGCTGTGCGGAGAGCTGATCATCGCCGCCTCGGCGGCCCGGGAGCGGCTCAGCCAGGAGAGCATCGACGAGGTGCTGCGGGTCACCGAGGAGCGCCTCGGCGCCCGGACCGGACGAGCGCCCGCGGGGCCCGCCGCCCGCCGTGATCGCCCCGAGGGGCCCTAGCCCTAAGCGTGTGCGTCCCGCCAGGCGTGCGCCCCCTAGTGCCGGTCACAGCCCTAGGTGCGCAGCAGCCGTCCGATCGCCTTGGTGGCCTCCTCCACCTTCGCGTCGATCTCCGCGCCGCCCTTGACGGCCGCGTCCGCGACGCAGTGCCGCAGGTGCTCTTCGAGCAGTTGCAGGGCGAAGGACTGGAGGGCCTTGGTGGAGGCGGACACCTGGGTCAGTATGTCGATGCAGTAGACGTCCTCGTCGACCATCCGCTGAAGCCCGCGGATCTGGCCCTCGATCCGGCGCAGCCGCTTGAGGTGCTCGGCCTTCCGCTGGTGGTAGCCGTGCGTGGCGTGCCGGGCGCCGTCCTGCCCGGCCGTGCCGCCGCCCGCCGCCGGGTCCCCGGCGCCCGCGGTGTTCTCAGGGGATGCCGCCGCGCCGGCCTCGGTGGTCATCGCGTCCTCCCGCACACCTGGCGCCTCGGCGCCGGCCGCGCGCACCGCGCGGACCGGACGAGGCGGATCTTTCGGACAGGGACCGAGGACATACCCCCGGCGGGTATATCGTACCGAATTCTCCGGGGTACGGGACCCTCCGTCCGCCCCCGTGACGAGCACCGTGCCTGATGGGCGACACTGGGGAAGGCCCCTTAGCCGTGGCCGGATGATGCGCTTAGCATCACCCTGACCGAAACCGAAGCACCCCGAGGACCCCACGTGCGCTTTCGTCTGACCCCCAGGGAGACGAGCTTCTACGACATGTTCGCCGCATCCGCGGACAACATCGTCACGGGCTCGAAACTCCTGATGGAACTGCTCGGGGCGGACGCTTCCGCTCGGGCCGAGATCGCAGAGCGCATGCGGGCCGCGGAGCACGCGGGCGACGACGCCACGCACGCGATCTTCCATCAGCTCAACTCCTCGTTCATCACGCCCTTCGACCGCGAGGACATCTACTCCCTGGCGTCCTGCCTCGACGACATCATGGACTTCATGGAGGAGGCCGTCGACCTGGTCGTCCTCTACAACGTCGAGGAGCTGCCCAAGGGCGTCGAGCAGCAGATCGAGGTCCTGGCGCGGGCCGCGGAGCTGACGGCGGAGGCCATGCCGCACCTGCGGACCATGGACAACCTCACCGAGTACTGGATCGAGGTCAACCGGCTGGAGAACCAGGCGGACCAGATCCACCGCAAGCTCCTGGCCCACCTGTTCAACGGCAAGTACGACGCGATCGAGGTGCTGAAGCTCAAGCAGATCGTGGACGTGCTGGAGGAGGCGGCCGACGCCTTCGAGCACGTGGCGAACACGGTGGAGACCATCGCGGTCAAGGAGTCCTGAGGCGTCCATGGGCACCTTCGCTCTGATACTGACCATCCTCGTCGCGCTCGGCTTCGCCTACACCAACGGCTTCCACGACTCCGCCAACGCGATCGCCACCTCCGTCTCCACCCGGGCGCTCACCCCGCGGGCCGCGCTGGCGATGGCCGCGGTGATGAACCTCGCCGGCGCCTTCCTCGGCAGCGGCGTCGCCAAGACGGTCAGCGAGGGCCTGATCCAGACGCCGACCGGCGGCAAGGGCATGGCCATCCTGTTCGCCGCCCTGTTCGGCGCCATCGTCTGGAACCTCACCACCTGGTACTTCGGCCTGCCCTCCTCGTCCTCGCACGCCCTGTTCGGCGGGCTGGTCGGCGCGGCCCTCGCGGGCGGCACGGCGGTGCACTGGTCCGGCGTGCTGGACAAGGTCGTCACGCCGATGTTCCTGTCCCCGGTGGTCGGCCTGATCGTCGGCTACCTGGTCATGACGGCGATCATGTGGATCTTCCGCCGCGCCAACCCGCACAAGGCCAAGCGCGGCTTCCGCATCGCGCAGACGGTCTCCGCGGCCGCCATGGCCCTCGGCCACGGCCTCCAGGACGCGCAGAAGACCATGGGCGTCGTGGTGATGGCGCTGGTCATCGCCGACGCGGAGACCTACGGCGACCCCATCCCGGTGTGGGTGAAGCTGATCTCCGCGCTGATGCTGTCGCTGGGCACCTACGCGGGCGGCTGGCGCATCATGCGCACCCTGGGCCGCAAGATCATCGAGCTGGACCCGCCGCAGGGCTTCGCCGCCGAGGCGACCGGCGCGTCGATCATGTTCACCACGGCGTTCCTGTTCAAAGCCCCGATCTCCACCACCCACGTGATCACCTCCGCGATCATGGGCGTGGGCGCGACGAAGCGGGTGAACGCGGTGCGCTGGGGCGTGGCCAAGAACATCGTGCTCGGCTGGTTCATCACCATGCCGGCGGCGGGGATCGTCTCCGCCCTCGCCTTCTGGCTGATCGACCTGGCGGTCCTGTAGGACACCGGCGCCGGACCGCTCAGACGGGCCGGAACGCGCGCGGGCCCGCCCCCGGGAGACCGGGGGCGGGCCCTTCTGCGTCCTCGCGGCAGCACCGCCATGCAGTGCCGCGAGGGGTCCTCGGGGAGGAGCGGATCAGCCGAAGCGGCCCGAGATGTAGTCCTCGGTGGCCTGCACGGACGGGTTGGAGAAGATCCGCTGGGTGTCGTCGATCTCGATCAGCCGGCCCGGCTGGCCGACGCCCGCCAGGTTGAAGAACGCGGTGCGGTCCGAGACGCGCGCCGCCTGCTGCATGTTGTGCGTCACGATGACGATCGTGAAGCGCTCCTTCAGCTCGCCGATCAGGTCCTCGATCGCGAGCGTCGAGATCGGGTCCAGGGCCGAGCAGGGCTCGTCCATGAGCAGCACCTTGGGCTCGACCGCGATGGCGCGGGCGATGCACAGCCGCTGCTGCTGACCGCCCGAGAGGCCGGAGCCCGGCTTGTTCAGGCGGTCCTTGACCTCGTTCCAGAGGTTCGCGCCCTTGAGCGAGCGCTCGACGACGGCCTCCAGCTCGCTCTTCTTGTAGCCGCCGTTCAGCCGCAGCCCCGCCGCCACGTTGTCGAAGATCGACATGGTGGGGAACGGGTTCGGCCGCTGGAAGACCATGCCCACCTCGCGGCGGACGGCGACCGGGTCGACCCCGGCGCCGTACAGGTCCTCGGAGTCGAGCATCACCTTGCCCTCGACCCGGCCGCCGGGGGTGACCTCGTGCATCCGGTTCAGGGTGCGCAGGAACGTCGACTTGCCGCAGCCGGAGGGTCCGATGAAAGCCGTCACCGAACGCGGCTCGACCGTCATCGAGATGTCCTCGATCGCCTTGTGGGAGCCGTAGTAGGCGGTGAGACCGCTCACGTCGATTCGCTTGGCCATGACTACTTCTTCACTTTCCGTCTCTGGGTCGCTGAGTGGCCGCGTCAGCGACCGGTCTTGGGGGCCTTCCAGCGGGCGATGCCGCGGGCCGCCAGGTTGAGGATCATCACGAAGCCGATCAGGGTGAGCGAGGCCGCCCACGCCCGGTCGTAGGCCGCGCCGGAGCCCGCGCTGTTCGCGTACTGCTGGTAGATGTACAGCGGCAGCGACGCCTGCGGGTCCTGGAAGGGGTTGGTGTTGATGAAGTTCGTACCCCAGACCAGCAGCAGCACGGGGGCGGTCTCGCCGGTGACGCGGGCGACCGAGAGCATCACGCCGGTGGCGATGCCGCCGACGGAGGTCGGCAGGACCACCTTGAGGATGGTGCGCCACTTGGGCACGCCCAGCGCGAGGGACGCCTCGCGCAGCTCGTTGGGCACGAGCTTGAGCATCTCCTCGGTGGAGCGGACCACCACCGGCATCATCAGGATCGCGAGGGCCAGCGAGCCGGCGAAGCCGGAGTAGCCCATCTTCAGGATCAGGATCCAGAAACTCAGGACGAAGAGGCCGGCGACGATCGAGGGGACGCCGGTCATCACGTCGACGAAGAAGGTGACGGTGCGCGCGAGCCCGCCGCGCCCGTACTCGACCAGGTAGATCGCGGTCAGCACGCCCACCGGCACGGCCATCGCGGTGGCCAGGCCGACCTGCTCCAGGGTGCCGAGCAGGGCGTGGTAGATGCCGCCGCCCGGCTCGGTGTCGGAGACGCCGGCCATGGAGTGGCTGAGGAAGTAGCCGTCGAAGACGTTCAGGCCCCGCGCGGCGGTGGCCCAGATCAGGGAGGCCAGCGGGATGACGGCGAGCAGGAAGCAGACCCAGACCAGGGTGGTGGCGATGCGGTCCTTGGCCTGCCGGCGGCCCTCGACGCGGGCGGCGATGCCGTAGGTGCCGAGGACGGCGAGGACGGCGGCGATCAAGCCCCACTGGACCTTGCTGTCCAGGCCGGCGCCCAGGCCGACGGCCACGGCGACGACGACGGACCCCGCGGCCACGGCGAGCGGGAACCACTTCGGCAGACGTGCGGCGCGCAGCGAGCCGGCGCGCGTGTCGGTGACGGCTGGCGTGCTCATGCGTTGGCCCCCGAGTACTCCTTGCGGCGGTTGATGATCATGCGGGCCGCGCCGTTGACGAGCAGGGTGATGACGAACAGCACGAGACCGGAGGCGATCAGCGCGTCCTGGCCGAACTCGGTGGCCTCGTTGAACTTGCTCGCGATGTTCTGCGCGAAGGTGCCGCCGCCCGGGTCGAGCAGGCTGGCCTTGATGTCGAAGGTCGGGGAGAGCACGGTGGCCACGGCCATCGTCTCGCCGAGCGCGCGGCCGAGGCCGAGCATCGAGGCGGAGATCACGCCGGAGCGGCCGAAGGGCAGCACCGACATGCGGATGACCTCCCAGCGCGTGGCGCCGAGTGCGAGCGCGGCCTCCGCGTGCATCTGGGGCGCCTGCCGGAAGACCTCGCGGCTGACGTTGGTGATGATCGGCAGGATCATGATCGCCAGCAGGACGCCGACGGTGAGCAGCGACCGCGGGGCGCCGCCCTGCCAGGAGAGGACGCCGGTCCAGCCGAAGTAGGCGTCGAGCCAGCCGTAGAGGCCGTTCAGGTGCGGTACGAGGACCAGCGCGCCCCACAGGCCGTAGACGATCGACGGCACGGCGGCCAGCAGGTCGATCACGTAGGCGATCGGGCCGCTGAGCTTGCGCGGGGCGTAGTGGGTGAGGAACAGCGCGATGCCGACCGCCACCGGGACCGCGAGGGCCATGGCGACGATCGAGGAGACGACCGTGCCGAAGGCCAGCACGGCGATGCCGAACTGGGGCGGCAGGATGCCGGTGTTCCACTCGAAGGTAGTAAGGAAGTCGCCGTGGTCCTTGGCGATGGCGAGGGAGGCGCGATAGGCGAGGAAGACCGCGATCGCGGCCATGATCACCAGAAGCAGGATGCCCGATCCCCGGGAGAGGCCGAGGAAGACGCGGTCTCCGGCGCGAGTGGCGCCACGGGCAGTCCGCCGGGCGGCGTGTCCGCTCGGCTGGGCGAGGGGCGAAGGAGCGTCTTTGTCCTGTGTCGATATGTCCATCGGGGTTCTCCGGTCTGCGGAGCGGTACGCGGCGTACGGCTCCTGGCGGCGGTGCACCGGACGGTGCGGCCCGGCTCCCGTGGACGGGAGGACCGGGCCGCACACTTGGATCAGCTCAGGCCGGCGATGGTGGAGCGGACCTTCGTGATGATCGCGTCGGGGATCGGGGCGTAGGAAGCGGCGGTGAGCTGCTTCTGGCCGTCCTCGGAGGAGACGTAGGACAGGAAGGACTTCACGGCCGGCAGGGTGTCGGCCTTGTTGCCCTTGTCGCAGGCGATCTCGTAGGTGACCAGGGTCAGCGGGTAGGCGCCCTCCTCCGTCGGCTTGTAGTTCAGCTTCAGGGAGAGGTCCGAGCCGGTGCCGACGACCTTGGCCGAGGCGATGGCCTTGGTGGCGTTGTCGACGGTGGCCTTGGCCGGGGTGGCGGCGTCCGTCTTCAGGTCGACGGTCTTGACGCCGTCGGAGGCGTAGGACAGCTCGAAGTAGGAGATCGCGCCGGCGGTCTGCTTGACCTGCTGGGCGAGGCCGGAGGAGCCCTGCGCGGACTGGCCGCCCTTGGCCTGCCAGGCCTTGCCGCCCGAGTAGGGCCAGTCGCTCTTGGCGGTGGCGATCAGGTACTTGGTGAAGTTGTCCGTGGTGCCGGACTCGTCCGAGCGGTGGAACGCCTGGATCTTCAGGTCGGGGAGCTTGGCGCTCGGGTTCAGCTTCTTGATCGCCTTGTCGTTCCAGTTGGCGATCTTGCCGTTGAAGATCTGGGCGATCGTCGCGGGGTCGAGCACCAGGCTGTCCACGCCGGGCACGTTGAAGCCGACCGCGATCGGGCCGCCGACCATGGGCAGGTCGACCGCCTGGCCGCCGGAGCAGACCTTCTTGGACTGGGCGGCCTCTTCCGGCTTCAGCGGGGAGTCCGAACCGGCGAACGCGGTCTGACCCTGGAGGAAGGCGGTGATGCCCGCGCCGGAACCGGTCGGGTTGTAGTTGATCTGGACGTCCTTGCAGGCCGCGCCGTACTGCTTGACCCACGCGTCGATCGCGTTCTTCTGCGCCGACGAGCCGGACGCCTGGAGCTGGCCCTTGGCGCTGTCGCACTTGACCGAGCCGGGCGCCGCGGCGGCCGAGGAGCTGCCCCCGCCGTTCGCCGTGGCGGAGTCGTTGTTGTTGTCGGAGCCGCACGCCGTGAGGGCCAGGGCGCCGGAGACGGCGAGAGCGCCGAGAGCGATTGCCCGCCGGTTCATGCGCTGAAGCTTCACTTGAGGGAGTTCCTTCCAGGAGCCGCCGTCCTGATCGGCGGCGTGCGGAGAATGACGGGCACTGATGCGCTGAGATGCGCATCAGCACCTGGTACGGCCGAAATTAGACAGAACAGGTGAAGCGACCGATGGTCAGAAGTGAACGGGGGGTGAACCCCTGCCGTCGGTGCGGTGAGGTCACGGAACGCTCACGGGGAGGGCACGTGAAGGTCCCGGTCCGCGGGGCCCCGCGGCCCCGCCCCGCACGGGCCGTGCAGCCCTGGGGAGAATGCCGGGAAGGCTTGGACCGTGCCCCCGAGAGGCCCCCTGGGAACCCCCCGGGACGGGCCCTCGTTGGCTCTGCGGAAGCTGAGAGGAGACGCCGATGGAACGGCGCAGGTTCATGGCAGGCGGCGCGGCCGCGGTGGCGACGATGACGGTGGCCGCGTGCCGCGCCGGCGCGCACGCCGACTCCGCGCCGGCGGCCCGCGACACGGCCGCCGGGGCGCCGTCCCCGGCGGCCTCCGCCACGGGCCGGCGGGCCGCCGGCGCCCAGGCGCCGCCCGACTGGGCTTCCCTCGGAAGGGAGTTGGACGGCGCCGTGGTCCGGCCCGGCGACAGCGGCTGGACCACGGCCCGCCAGCTCTACAACACCCGTTTCGACAGCCTGAAACCGGCCGCCGTCGCCTACCCGGCGCACGCCGACGACGTCCGCACGGTCCTGTCCTACGCCCGCGCGCACCGCCTGCGCGTGGCCGTCCGCAACGGCGGCCACTCCTACGCGGGCTGGTCCTCCGGCGACGGCCGCCTGATCCTCGACGTGTCCAAGCTCGCCGCGGTCCGGGCCAGCGGGACCTCCGCCGTGGTGGGCGCCGGCGCCAAGCTCATCGACGTCTACCGGACGCTCACCGCCAAGGGCGTGACCATACCGGCGGGTTCGTGCCCCACCGTCGGGGTGTCCGGGCTGACGCTGGGCGGCGGCCACGGCGTCGTCTCCCGGGCCTACGGTCTGACCTGCGACAGCCTGACCCAGGCCACCCTCGTCACGGCGGACGGCAGGCAAGTCGTCGCCGACGCGACGCAGAACGCGGACCTCTTCTGGGCGCTGCGCGGCGCCGGCAACGGCGCCTTCGGCGTGGTCACCGAGCTGCGCTTTCGCACCCACCCCGCGCCGCAGGCGGTGTCGGGCTATCTGACCTGGCCGTGGGCGAAGGCGGCCGCGGTGCTCGCCGCCTGGCAGGAGTGGGGCCCGGACCAGCCGGACGAGATCTGGTCCTCGCTGCACCTGGAGGCCTCCCCCGGCGCCGCTCCGACCGTCTCGGCAGCCGCCTTCTCCCTGGGCTCCTACGGCGAGTTGCAGAACGCGCTGGACCGCCTGGCCGGGCGGATCGGCGCCCCCGCGCCGCACGTGACGCTGCGGCGCCACTCCTACGAGGACGCCATGGAGGCGTACGCGGGCTGCTCGTCCTTCCCGACGGAGCCGCAGTGCCATCTGCCCGGCCCGACGCCCGGCCGCTCCCCGAGCGGCCGCCTCGGCCGGGAGACCTACGCGGCCCGCTCCGACTTCTTCGACCGCTCGATCTCCGCGGCCGGCGTCCAGACGCTGCTGGCCCGGATGCGCGCGGTGCGCGGCGGCGCGGGCAGTGTGGCTTTCACCGCGCTCGGCGGCGCCGTCAACCGCGTCTCCCCCACGGCGACGGCCTTCGTCCACCGCCGCTCGCGCATGCTCGCCCAGTACATCGCCTCCTGGACTCCGGGCACGGCGGGCACGGCCGCGCAGGGCTGGCTCACCGCGACGCACGCCGCCATGCGGCCGCACGCCTCCGGGGCGGCGTACCAGAACTACACCGACCCGACCCTGACCGACTGGCGCACGGCCTACTACGGCGCCGCCTCGGGCCGCCTGGCGAAGCTGAAGCAGCAGTACGACCCGGAGCGGTTCTTCACCTCCCCGCAGGGGTGGTGACGGCCGGAGGGGCGCGGTCCGCGCGCCCCTCCGGTGCCGGTGTCAGGGGGCTTCAGGGGTCCAGGGGGCGCGCAGTCCCGGGAACCCGCCCGTCAGCGCAGTCCCGGGCGCGGGGCGCCCCAGCGGAGTGGTGGGCGCAGGGCGCCCCAGCGGAGTCCTGGGCGCCCCGCGCCCCAGCGGAAAGCTCGCGCAGCGGCCCCTCGTGGGCCGCTCTCACGCCGCCAGGTCGTTCTCCTGGGCCGCCGCCGTCAGGCCCTCGTCCCGGCGCCCGGAGAGCACCGCCCGGCCCGCCGGGTCCGGCGCGCGCCGGGCGCGCACGCACCACGCGCCCCACCTGGACCCCTCGACCGCCGAGAGCAGCGGGGTGAGCAGCGCCATGGCCACCGGGGAGAGCAGCAGCGCCACAGCGGTGCCCAGGGCGAACCCGCCGATCACGTCGGTCGGATAGTGCACCCCCATGTACACCCGGCAGAAGCCCTCGAACAGCGCGAGCCCGATGCCGGCCAGCCCGAACCGCCGGTCGGCCACGAACAGCGCGGCCCCCATCGCCATGGTGAGCGTCGCGTGGTCGCTGACGAAGGAGAAGCCGCCCCTGCCGTGCGCCAGGACGTCCAGGCCCTGATGGTCCAGGAAGGGCCGGGGCCGCTGCACGAACCCCCGGATCGGCACGTTCACCAGCACCGCGATCCCGGCGGCCAGCGGCGCCCACACCAGCGCGGCCACGGAGGCCGCGGCGCCCTCGCCGCCGCGCCGCCGCACCGACTGCCAGCACCATGCGACGAGGAGCGCCATGGCGAGCAGCAGCCCGTACTCGCCGACGAAGGACATGACCCGGTCGCACCAGTGCGGCGCGTCCGCGGCCAGGCCGTTGACTTCGTAGAGCAGGTCGACGTCGGGGTTCGCCCCGGATTCGGCGAGTCCAGCCATCGTGCTGCGGCCCCTTCGTCGTGTCCTTCCGGGCGCACCCTGCGTGCGCCGCGCCTGCCGTCCCCCTGGCGTGGACCCGCTCCCGCCGTCCGCGTGCGTGTGCACTACACGCGGCACGGCCGGCGTCGGCTCGGCCCTACGTCAACAGGAACGCACGACTGTGAACGATACGTTCCACAGTCCACCGAACGATCACGCAGACGTTACCGAAGAGAGACCCATCGCCGCAGCTCAGGGGGGTGGTTTCACACTTCGCTCACACCGCGGTGGGGAGCGCTTTCGCGCCATCCTCGGTGACCCGGGTGGCCCCGAAGTAGTCCCGGGTGTCGATCGGGTCGAAGCGGATCACCGCCCCCGTGCGCGGTGCGTCGATCATGTACCCGCCGCCGACGTAGATGCCCACATGCCGGATGGCCCGCGAGTCGGTCAGATCGTCGGAGAAGAACACCAGGTCGCCCGGCAGCAGTTCTTCCCGCTTGGGGTGCGGCCCGGCGTTGTACTGGTCGTTGGCCACCCGCGGCAGGGTGATCCCCACGCTCTCGTACGCGGCCTGGGTCAGCCCCGAGCAGTCGAAGCGTCCTCCCTGCTCAGCGGTGCCCTCGCCGCCCCAGAGATAGGGGGTTCCGAGCTTGCTCTGCGCGAAGGCGATGGACGCGGCGGCCTGGTGGGAGGGGTCGACGCGGGCGACCGGCGCGGCGAAGCTCTGCGCCAGGGTCGTGATCGCCTTGACGTAGTTCTGGGTCTCCCCGTAGGGGGGGACGCCCCTGTATCTGATGACCGCGTCGGCGCCCGCGTTGTAGGCCGCGAGCATGTTGTCCGAGACGTCGCCGGGCACGCTCCTGACGTACTTGGCGAGGTCGCAGTCGTAGGACGCGGCCGACGGAATCGCGTCATCCGGGTCCCAGACGTCGCGTCTGCCGTCGCCGTTTCCGTCCACGCCGTGCGTGGCCCAGGTGCCGGGGATGAACTGCGCTATCCCCTCCGCGGCGGCCGCCGACCGGGCTCTCGGGTTGAACCCGCTCTCCTGGTACAACTGGGCCGCCAGAAGGGCCGGGTTGAGGGCGGGGCAGAGGTCGCCCCACTTCTGCACCAGGTTCTTGTAGGCGGCCGGCACGGCGCCCTTGGCGAGTCCGACGCCGCCCGTCGTGTCGTCGGAGGCGACGTACACGCCGACGACGAGCAGCAGCACGAAGGTGAAGGCGCATCCGGCGGCGGCGACCGCAACGACCCATGCCTTACGCACCGTCAACCACCCCTTGCCGGACGGGAGTACGTCCCGCACAGTCTAGGGGCGCGGTAGCTCTCCCGGGTGATCGCACACGCGTGATCCTGACGCCGGAGCGCGGCGCTCGGCGGCTTTCGGCGGGGCTCAGTTCTCCGCGGTGGCGTTCCCGTACAGCGCGGCGGCCTCGGCGCCGAAGACGACGCTGTAGGACGTGTCGGGGGTGGAGCCGCCCTGCTCGTGGCCGCCGAGCACCCCGATGACGTGCCGGTCGCGGTCGACCCACGGGCTGCCGCTGGTGCCCCCGGTGAAGGCGGGGCAGTCGATGCGCTGCTGGGTGCCGCTGTGCGCGCTGGGCATGTTGGTGCAGGCGACGGGCGCCTCGGCGTCGCGCGGGTAGCCGGTGACGGTCACCGCCTTCGCCCCGGTGGCCGTCCCGGTGGCGAACTGGTTGGCGCCGACCGCGTCCTCGACGTTCTGCCCGCCCTGCGGCGCGATCACGGCGAAGGCCACGTCGCTGTCCTCGTCCTGGCTCCCGGACCAGTTGCGGGACACGTAGTGGCGCACCACCTTCCAGACGCCGTAAGGGGCCGCGCCGTCGCGGTACCCCGGCGCGAAGACCAGGTCGGCGCCCTCGGTCAGGCAGTGCGCGGCGGTCAGCACGAGGTCGTGGCGGGGGCTGTGCACGACGGAGGCGGTGCAGAAGTGGTTGCCGGCGAGGGCGCTCGCCTTGTCGGCGCTGAACAGGGCGCCGACGCGGGCGTTCTGCGCGGTGGCGGTGGCCACGGACGTCACCCCCAGGGGACCCGGCCCGTCGTCGGCGGTCGCCACGGAGGCCGAGGTGGCGGCGACCAGCACCAAGCCCACCACCAGCGCCGAGTAGGCCTTGCGGGGGCCCCGGCGGATGTGGCGTGCGGGTCTGCGGTTCCCTGTGGTGCGCTTCATCAGGCCCCACTGTGTCCCACCAAGGTGAGAAAGGAACCACGACTTCGCTGAGTTTTCTCTGTGAAACCCCCGTTCACCGCACACGCTGCCCCGCATCGCCCTCCTCGCCCTTCAGCCGACGCCCGCTGTCCAAACCACCGTCAAGAGTGGTCTTGCCGCCGCCCCGTGCGTCAAACCCGATGCGACGGAGCGTAGAGGGCCAGCCACATTGAGTCACCGTCCGCGCGCGGCGACCGTCCGGCGCCGCGGGGCCCCCGAGGATCCGGCGTCACGGCCGGTGCACGGGCCGCCGGGCGTGAGACCATCGAGACGACCGCTCACTCGACTGGCCGTCAGGAACCCCGCCGGGCACGAGAAGTGTCAACGACGGAACCACACCACAGGTTCCGGTCTCCCCTCATTGCCCGGCGTGACCTGCCGTGATACACAGAGTGACCGTAGGCACGAAATTCGCCGACTATGGCGCCAAGTCGACATCCGCAACCGGCTTTGTCGGCGACAATGAGACCTGACCTCTGCACATCGGCAGAGGACGCGGAACTACCCACCAGGGGCGGTGACTTACATGCTCTTTGCGGCCGACAAGGGAGACATCAACACCATCATCGGCGGGATCGCTCCGAACTGGGGCCCCTTCGGCAGCCTGGGCAACGAGGCGAAGGTGATGATCGAGGTGGTGATGGCGGTGGCCATCCTGCTCTGCCTCGGCATCGCCGTATGGGGGGCCGCCAAGCAGCGGATCGGCGCGACCGCCCTGCGCGACACCTTCAGCGCGGAGCAGGGCAAGGGCCTCATCGTCGCCGGGCTCACGGGGGTGTTCATCATCGGCTCCCTCGGCACGCTGTTCACCATCGTGTACGGCATGGCGGTGTAGCCGCGCCGGCCGCGTGACCGGCGCACCCCCGCGCACACCGCGCACGGCGCCCCGTCCGCGCCGCCGGCCGGCCCGTCCGGGCGCCCCCGGCGCCCCCGCTGCCCCCACCCACCCACCGTGCCCACCGGCCGAGGTTGCGTTTCCCTGATGTCGAGTCACCACACCGCGCCCGCGCGGGAACCAGCACGGCTACCGTCGTACTGCGACGCGTTCCGCCACGAGGCCGAGGTCGAGGGGGCGTACCGGACATGAGTCCCGGAGACGAGCACCGATACGGCGTCCCCGCACGCGCCGACGACGACCTGTACGGCGGCGGGACCCGCACCTGGCTGCCCGACCGGCCCGGCGACCCCTACGGCGGGGCGCGGCGCGGCCCCCGCTCCTCCACCCGCGGCCTGGTCACCGTGGTCGCCGTGGTCGTGCTGCTCGTCGCCGCCATCGCCTTCGCCAACCGCGGCACGAGCGGCCCGCAGACCGCCGGGCCCCGCGGGTCGACCGGCGCCGACGCGGCCTCCGGCGCCGACGGGGCGCCCCGCTCCGCCCCCACGGCGGCGACCGGAAGGCAGCCGGTGACGACCAAGGCCGGCGGCGTCCCCTCGGGCTTCGCCCACGACCAGCAGGGCGCGCAGAGCGCGGCGTCGAACTACGCCGTCGCCCTGGGGTCGACCGGCATGTTCCAGAAGGACGCCCGGCACACCCTCGTGGACCTCCTCTACACGCCCGAGGCCGCGGCGAAGCAGCGGGGCCCGATGGACCGGGCCTACTCGGCGGACTTCCTGAAGCGGATGGGCCTGGACGCGGACGGACGGGCCCCGGCGGGCCAGACGTTCGTCTCCCGCGCGATCCCCGTCGGCGCGACCGTGCGGCAGTACGGCGCCGACCGCGCCGACGTCGCCGTCTGGTACGTCGGCCTCATCGGCATGTCCGCGCGGGCCTCCACCGACCCGGTCACCTCGTCCTGGTCGACGTGGACGTTCGACCTGCGGTGGGCGGCCGGCGACTGGAAGATCGCCTCCGACTCCCAGCACGACGGGCCGGCCCCCGTCCCCGGCGACGACAAGGCCGCCACCTCCGACCAGATCCGCCAGGCCATCGAAGAGTACGGAGGGTTCACGTATGCCCGGTAGCAGCCTGCGCGCGCTCCGGCTCACCGCCGTCGTGGCGGCCGCGCAGACCTCGGCGGTGCTGCTGGCGACCCGTGCCGCCGCCGCGCCCTCGCCCGGCCCGAAGTCCGCCCCGTCGCCGAGCGACACCTGCGCCCTCATCTTCGGCAGAGCCAAGAAGTACTGCCAGCTCGGCAACCCCGGCGGCGGGGCCAAGAAGGACGTCCCCTACGACCCCAGCGCCTCCCAGGACCCGCTCTCCTCCCTCGCCAAGGGCTGCGCCGACGCCGCGTCCTGGACCATCGACAAGCTCAGCCACGCCGTGCAGGCGACCGCGAACGTCGACTTCACCAACGCCAGGTTCCTCCAGCAGTACGCCGTCGTCTTCGCCGCCTCGACGATCCTGACGCTGCTGCTGTGGCTGCTGGCCGTGGCCAAGCGGGCCGTGCGCGGCGTCCCCGTCACCACCGCGATCTCCGAGGCGGTCGGCTTCCTCTGGCTGACCGTGCTCGCCTCCGCGTTCACCCCGCTGATCCTCTACACGGTCGTGTCGGCCGCCGACGGCGTCAGCGACGTCCTCGCCAAGGCCACCGGCAACCAGGCGGACGGCTTCTTCGGCACGTTCTCCGCCGCCCTCGGCAAGGGCGGCAGCATCGGCGGCGGGCCGATCATGCTGATCGTCGTGTCCCTGGTGTCGATCCTCGCCTCCGGCGTGCTCTGGCTCGAACTGGTCGTCCGCGCCGCCCTGCTCTACGTCGGCGCCCTGCTCGGCACCGTCGTCTACGCCGGCCTGGTCGACAAGAACCTGTGGGGCCACGTCCGCCGCTGGGCCGGCATCATGATCGCCGTGATCATGATCAAGCCGGTGATCGTGATCGTCCTCGGACTCGCCGGGGCGCTGTCCTCGGGGAACGGCGGACCGGGCGCGTTCTCCGCGGTCGTCTCCGGCCTGGCCATCATCCTGCTCGCCATCTTCGCCAGCGCGATGATCTACCGCTTCGTGCCCGGCTTCGGCGACGAGATCGCCGCCGGGCGCAACAACCGCCTGATGCAGGGCGCCGAGAACAAGGCCGCGGCCGTCATCAGCTCCCCCGCCTCCCTGGTCGCCCAGGGCATCAAGACCCACAGCACCCGGGCCGACAGCAACGGCGCGGCGGGCGGCGCCTCGTCCCGGCCCCGCCCGGCCAACCCCGCCTCCGGCGGCGTCGCCGCGCACGGCGCCCGCGTCTCGGACGGCGGCGGATCCGCCCCCGCCGCGCCGGCGCCCCGGGCGCCCAGCCCGGTGAACACCCCGCACGCCAGCAGCAACCGCAACAGCGGCGCCCACCGCACGGGAGGTGAACGGCGTTGACGACCGATTCCCACCTGTCCCACGCGGTCACGCCCCGCCGCACGTATCTGATCGGCCGCGCCCGGCCGAACGCGATCGTCGGCCGCAACCGCGAGAGCGGCGAGATCGCGCTGATCGTCGTGGGCGCGTTCCTCGGCATGATGTGCGGGCTCCTCGTCCCCGTGCTGCCGCTGCGCATCGTCCTGCTGTCCGGGTTCCCGCTGCTCGCCCTCGCCGCCGTCTACGTGCCCTACCGGCACCGGACGTTCTACCGCTGGTTCGAGATCAACCGCAGCTACAAGCGCACGGTCAAGCGCGGCGCCGCCTACCGCTCCGGCGCGATGGAGTCCGGCACCCGGCTGGACGGCAAGGAGTACGAGGTCGGCCCGCCGCCCGGCATCGGCCGCATCACCTGGCTCGCCGCGCCCTTCGGCCCCGACGAGATCGCCGTCCTGCTGCACGCCGACCGCAAGACCGTCACCGCCGCCATCGAGATCGAGGGGCCCGGCGTCGGCCTGCGCGACTCCGAGGACCAGGAAGCCCTCGTCGACCGCTTCGGCACCCTGCTCAAGCACGTGGCCAACGGCGACGGCTTCGTCACCCGCCTCCAGATGCTCGCCCGCACCCTCCCCGCCGACCCCGACGCCCACGCCAAGGACGTCGCCCAGCGCGGCGACGAACGCGCGCCGGGCTGGCTCCAGCACTCCTACGACCAGCTCCAGTCCATGGTGTCCACCAGCAGCGAGCAGCACCGCGCCTACCTCGTGGCCTGCATGCACTACACCCGCGAACTGGCCGCCGAGTCCAACGCGATGGCCCGCGCCGCCCGGGACCGGGCCGGCCGCAGGCTGGACCGGGACGGCGGCCTCGCGGTCGTCATGGCGCGCGAGCTGACCGACATCTGCTCCCGCCTGCAAGAGGCCGACATCCGCGTGCGCCAGCCCCTCGGCCAGGGGCGGCTGGCCTCGCTGATCCACTCCATGTACGACCCGGACCACCCGATCGACCACATCCAGGCGATGACCCAGCGCAACGCCTGGCCCGCCGAACTGGACGCCATGGAACCGACGTTCCTCCAGGCCAAGACGCGCGAGTCGAGCACCCGCGCGCCCTGGTGCCACGCCACCGCCTGGGTGAAGGAATGGCCCATGACCCCGGTCGGCGTGAACTTCCTCGCCCCGCTCCTCGTCCACACCCCCGACGTCATCCGCACCGTGGCCGTCACCATGGACCTCGAACCCACCGAGGTCGCCATCGAGCGCATGCTGACCGAGAAGACCAACGACGTCGCCGACGCCAGCCGCGCCGCCAAGATGAACCGCACCGTGGACCCGCGCGACGTCCAGGCCCACCACCGCCTCGACCAGCGCGGCGAGGACCTCGCCAGCGGAGCGGCCGGCGTCAACCTCGTCGGCTACATCACCGTCTCCGCCCGCGACCCCGAGGCCCTGGGCCGCGACAAGCGGACCATCCGCGCCTCGGCCGGGAAGTCCTACCTGAAGCTGGAGTGGTGCGACCGCGAGCACCACCGCGCCTTCGTGAACACGCTTCCGTTCGCCACCGGAATCCGACGGTAAGGGCTGATGCTTCGATGCGGGACCCGCTGACCGCGCTCACCGACGCCTTCACGTCCTACCTGTTCGGAAAGGTGGAGACGACCCGGCTGCCGGTGCGCACCTCCACCGGCCAGGCCCAGGCGGTCTACCTGCCCACCGCCGCCCCCGGCCTCGGCGACTCGGGCGTCGTCATCGGCCGCGAGGTCTACTCCGGCAAGGGCTACATCTACGACCCCTTCCAGCTCTACGGCCAGCAGCTCCCCGCCCCGCACTGGCTGGTCCTCGGCGAGTCCGGCAACGGCAAGTCGGCGCTGGAGAAGACCTACGTGCTGCGCCAGCTCCGCTTCCGCGACCGCCAGGTCGTCGTCCTGGACGCCCAGGGCGAGGACGGCGTGGGCGAGTGGAACCTCATCGCTGAGGAACTGGGCATAACCCCCATCCGGCTGGACCCGACGGCCGCCCTCAACCACGGCATCCGGCTCAACCCGCTGGACCCGTCCATCACGACGACCGGGCAGCTCGCCCTGCTGCGCACCATCATCGAGGTCGCGATGGGCCGCGGCCTGGACGAGCGGTCCGGCTTCGCCCTCAAGGTCGCGCACGCCTACGTCAACGAGACGATCCTGGAACGCCAGCCCGTCCTGTCCGACATCGTCGAGCGGCTGCGCCACCCCGAGCCGGAGTCGGCCGAGGCGATGAACGTCGCCATAGACGACGTACGGGCCTGGGGCCTGGACGTCGCCCTCGTCCTGGACCGCCTGGTCGACGGCGACCTGCGCGGCATGTTCGACGGCCCCACCACGGTCGGCATCGACCTGGACGCGCCGCTGATCGTCTTCGACCTGTCGCACATCGACCGCAACTCCATCGCCATGCCGATCCTGATGGCGATCGTCGGCGTGTGGCTGGAGCACACCTGGATCCGCCCCGACCGCAAGAAGCGCATCTTCCTGGTCGAAGAGGCGTGGCACATCATCAACAGCCCGTTCGTGGCCCAGCTCTTCCAGCGGCTGCTGAAGTTCGGCCGGCGGCTCGGCCTGTCGTTCGTCGCGGTCGTCCACCACCTCTCCGACGTGGTCGACGGCGCCGCGGCGAAGGAGGCCTCCGCCATCCTGAAGATGGCGTCGACCAGAACGATCTACGCCCAGAAAGCCGACGAGGCACGGGCGACGGGCGGGGTGCTCGGCCTGCCCCGCTGGGCGGTCGAGATCATCCCGACGCTGACCCCCGGCATCGCGGTGTGGGACGTCAACGGCAACGTCCAGGTCGTCAAACACCTGATCACCGAGTCGGAACGGCCGCTGGTCTTCACCGACCGCGCCATGACGGAGTCCTCCCGCGACCTGGCCGCCGACGAGGCCCACCGCGCCGCCGAGCGGGAGGCCGAGGAACGCGCGGCGGCCTTCATGGAGCAGCACGTCCCCGACCTGGGCGGCTCCTCCGAGTCCACAGTGGCTTAGACACGCGACGAGGCGAGCGCAGGGGGCGCGAGAGGTGACAGCGCACGACCACGACCCGGCACGGGGCCGGGGCGGCATCCCGGACGGGCTGCTGCTCGGCCTGCTCGCCTTCCTCCTCGGCATGACCGTGCTGGCGTGGACGGCCACCGGCCTGTCCGGGCTGTTCGCGCACGGCGCCTGGCCGCCGGGCGTCAGCTTCGCGCACACGCCGCAGGCCATACGGCGCCTGGTCGTCGCCCCGCACGACCTCCCCGGCGCCTGGCCGCACACCCCGGCGGGCCGGCTCTCCGGGTACGGGCTGTTCTGGGGCCTGTTCCTCGGCCAGCTCATGGTGCTGTTCACGCTCGCCGTGTTCGTGATGGGCACGGTGGCCCGGTGGCGGACGGTGCGGGCGCGGCGCCGGGCCGGGCACGCGGCGGCCCGCGAGCGCGCCGCCTCGGCGCGGACCGGAGACGACGACCGGTCCGGCGCCCCGGAACGCCGCCCGGACGCGTCCCCGCCGCCGCACCGCGACGACGTCCCCGCTCCTCACGAGGCCCCCGTCCAGCACCCGGCTCCGCTGCCCGAGCAGCCCGTGCCGGCGTCGTCCGCGCCCACCTTGGAGAAGCCCCCGCCCGCCCCCGCCGTCCCAGTCTCCGTCCCGGCCCCGAGCCTCTTCGCCGCCTCCCGGACCGGCGTCCACCTCGCCCCCCGGGAGAGCCGCCGCACCGCCGCCGCCCAGGCGATCCGCGACGCAGCGGGACCCGCCCTCGTGGTCACCTCGAACCCGGCCGTGTGGCAGGACACCAAGGACTCCCGGGCCAAGCTCGGCCCGGTCCTGCTGTACGACCCCGTCCACCTCTGCGACACCCCCGCCCGCCTCCACTGGCCGCCCGCCAGCGGCTGCGAGGACAAGGAGACCGCCACGGCACGGGCCGCCGCCCTGCTCGCCCCGGTGCGCCCCACCGCGAGGATCGACCAGGCCGTGCACGACACCGCGCAGACCCTCCTGCGCAGCTACCTGCACGCCGCGGCCATCGACGGCCGCACCGTCCGCCACGTGCACCGCTGGTCCCAGGGCAGCCAACTCCAGGACGCCGTACGGGCCCTGCGCACCCACCCCGCGGCCGCGCCCGGAGCGGCGGGCGAGCTGGAGGCCGCCCTCACCTCCCACCCCGACCGCCGCGACGTCGCTCAGGAACTGACCCGCCGCGCCCTGGCCTCGCTCGTCACGGTCAACGTCCGCGAAGCCTGCACGCCGAACCGAACTGACGCGCTCACCTTGGATTCCTTCGTCGACGAAGGGGGAACGCTCTATCTGGTGGGGGAATCCCTCGAGGACCCCCGCACCGACCCGGGCGCGATGCCCCTCCTGACGGCGCTCGCCGCGAGCGTGGTCGAGCGCGGCCGGCGCATGGCCGAACGGTCATCCTCCGGTCGGCTCGACCCACCACTCACGCTCGTCCTCGACGACGTGGCCGCCGTCGCCCCGTTTCCCGCGCTTCCCGAGCTGCTGTCCGGCGGCGCCGGCCTCGGCCTGCCGACCCTGGTCCTGCTGCGCTCCCACGAACAAGGCCGCGCCCGCTGGCCGCACGACTGGCCGCACGACGGGTTTTCGGCCTGACGACTGCTTCCCTCGGAGCCCTGGAGCCCCATAGCCCCGGAGCCGCCGTCATCCCGCCGGAGGGCGCTCCAGGACGTACTCCAGCTCGGCCGCCTCTGTGTCGTCTGTGCGCTGGTCCGTGTCGTCGGCGTGTTGGTCCGTGTCGTCTGCGTGCTGGTCCGTGTGCTGGTCTGTGCGCTGGGGCAACGGCACCGTGCGCCCGCTCGGCAGGAATCCGATCCGGCGGTAGAAGCGCTGCGCCCGCCCGTTGTCCTCGTGCACGATGAGCCGCACCCGCTCCAGGCCGATACCCCAGGCCCACTGGAGGGCCTCGTCGAACAGCACCTCGGTCAGCCCGCTCCCGCGGTGCTCGGGACTCATATAGGCGCCGACGATGTGCCCCTGCCGCCGCTCGACGGGGAAACCCGCCCAGTCCGTGGCCCCGGCCTCCTCCACGAGCATCGTGACGGTCCCGACCCACTCGCCGACCGGCCCCTCCACGATGTACTGCCGCGCGCCGGGCGCCCCTACCCCGGCCCCGGCCGCGCGCTCCTGCCAGAACGAGTCCGGCCGGGCCTTCGCGGCGTCATACGTCTCCAGGAAAGCGAGAGGCGCCATCGGATCCTGGAGCGCCCGCAGCCGCAGCTCCTTCACGGCCGGCCACTCGTCGGCGCGCAGGGCCCGCACCACGTACTTCTCGTCGCTCTCCGGCATGGTCATGAAGCCACGGTAGTCCAGGAAAAAAGAAAAGGCCCACACCATTAAGGTGTGGGCCTTTTCTGACAATTTGTTCGGCGGTGTCCTACTCTCCCACAGGGTCCCCCCTGCAGTACCATCGGCGCTGTGAGGCTTAGCTTCCGGGTTCGGAATGTGACCGGGCGT
>NZ_JBEYWK010000023.1:0-136124 GCF_040644415.1 Streptomyces sp. NPDC046985 | reverse complement strand
CGTCTGGTGTCCCGCCGACTTTGGCCCGAACCCGCGACCCCGGCTCTGGACGTCACTCTCCCCGAAGCGCCATCAGGCGCTTAGTTCAGAGAAGGTCCTCAGCGTGCAACTGTGGGAGGACCTCCTGGTCCACCACGGCCTCACCCGGGAATCGGTCACGGCTCTCGACTCCCCGACGGCGGACAACGCGGTCTCCTACCGGCTGTACACGGTCCGCCGTCCGGACCGCGTGCCCAGCCGTCCCCGCACCAGCGCACCGCCGCCGCCGAACACCGCCCTGGGAGTCGGGGTGATCGTGCACGGCCCGGACGGCATCCTGCTCGGCCGGCACCGGCGCCGTACCTGGGAGCTCGCCGGCGGGACCGTCGAGCCGGGCGAGAGCTTCGCCGAGGCCGCCGTCCGCGAGCTCTTCGAGGAGGCCGGCCTCGTGGCCGAGCCCGACGACGCGGAGGTACTGGGCACGCTCCTGGACCGGGTGGGCGACGTCGTCCGGCTGACGGCGCCCGTCCTGATCACCCGCTGGTCCGGCATTCCCCAACAACGAGAGGAGGCCATCGGATCCTGGCGTTTCTGGCCCCTTGCCGCGCTGCCCCAGCCGCTGTTCGTGCCCAGCGCCCAGTGCCTGGCCGCCTGGAACCCCGTCCTCCCGCTCGATCACCCGCCCGCCCACTTCCAGCCGTACGCCTCCCCCGGTCGGTAGCCCGACGCCGTCCCCCTCCCGCTACCGCGTTCAACAGAAAGGGACCGCACTCCGCGCAGCGTGCCCGAGGACCTGGCCGCCGCCTTGGAGCGGGCCGGGCTGAACTGGAGCGCGGTGCCCGCCCACGAGCAGGCGCAGATCCTCCACCTGATCACCGAGGCCGGCACCACGGAGATCCGGGCCGGGCGCGTCACCGCCGCCGTGGCCGCGGTCGCCGCGCGGACGGGGACGGCAACCCTCCGGCCGTCGGGGCCCGCCACGGCGGCGGGCCCGGACGGCTTTCCCGACTGGAGCCGGGCCGCACACGCGGCGGCCCCCGTCCCGGACGCGGCCGTCACGGCGGCGTGGCGGGCCTTGAACTACCTGTGTGCCGCCCAGCTGTACCTGAACGACAACGTGCTGGCCGGGCGGCCTCTGCGGGTCGAGGACGTGAAGGAGGCGCCGAGCGGCCACTGGGGGGTGTGCCCGCCGGTGAACTGCATGCTCGCGCACCTGGGGCCGCTCATCGCGGGGCGGCCCTCGGGCAGCGAGGTCCTCGTCGTCCATGGCGCCGGGCACGCCGGGCCCTCCGCTCTGGCTCACGCCTACTTGACGAGGAGCCTCACCCTGACCGGCAACGGACCGGGCTGGTCCGCTGCAGACGTCCGGGCGCTCGCCGCGGGCTTCCCGCACACCCGTGCCTACGGCGGGGAGATCACCCCGCTGATCCGCGGCGTGCGCTACACCGGCGGCCAGCTCGGTCCGGCGCTCGCCGTCGCCCAGGGCATGGTCCTGGACGCCCCGCACCGTCTGGTGGTCGCGCTGCTCGGCGACGGGGAGCTGGAGACCGGCGCCGCCGCCGCGGCGTGGACCGCGCGGCGGGCGCTGCTCGACTCCGGGCTGCACGGCGCGGTGCTGCCCGCCGTCCTGGCCAACGGACTGCGGATGGGCGGCCCCTCGCTCCTGTCCGGGCTGGGCGAGGCCGAGCTGCGCGCGTACTTCACCGGCCTGGGCTACGAGCCGTTCCTGCACGACGGCTCGGACACGGCCGGCTTCCGAACGGTCCTGTCCGAGGTGTTCGCCGGGCTGCGACCCTCGGGGCCGACCGCCCCCAACCGATCCTCATTCTGACCATGCCCAAGGGCGCGACCGGCCCCGAGCAGGTCGCCGGACGCCGGATCGCCGGGACCCCGGCCGTCCACAAGACCCCGCTGAAGGACCCCCCCGCACGAGGCTGCCCGGCTGTCCGCGGTCGGTGAACAGCGAGGCGGGATCGTAGGAGGCCAGCCAGGCGGCGAGAGCGTCGAACTCCTCCCGGTTGCGGGCGAGGTCCGCGACCGCGCGGCCGAGGCCGCCGTACGGCTCCTTGCCACCGACCGGACCGCGGGCCGGGACCGCTCGGTCGACGGCAAGGACGGCTTCCGCGGCGCCGTCACCCTCGACGACGCCTTCCTGCCGCTCCTCGCCAACCCGGCCGTGCTGCCCACGCTCGTCGCCCTGCTCAGCCCCGACATCCACCTGCTGTCGAGCAACCTGATCACCATGCCCTCGCTCCCCGACGAGGAGCGCACCATCCGCGTCCCGGCGCGGCACGGCTGGCACCGCGACATGTCCTCCACCGTGGCCGACCTCGGCATCGAGCACACGCCCCGTCTGGCGATCAAGGCGGCGTACTTCCTCACCGCCCCGGGCCCGGACGCCGGGCTCACCATGTTCGTGCCCGGCAGCCACACCCGCACCGGCCCCGTCACCGTCCCCCAGGGGGACATCGACCCGCCCGGCGCAGTCCCCCCGGACATCGGCCCCCACGACGTGGTCCTCTTCGAGAACCGCGCAAGGCGCTCGCCCGTTCTGAGAACGTCACCACCTTGCCTATCAGGGCCCGCGCGGCCCCTGACCGACCGCACCGGCAGGCCCAGCCGCCTCGCGGGACACCGCCCGCTGCGCTCGGCCCGCACCCGAGCTGACTGCCCTCGCCTTAGAAGAGAGCTGTCGGCCCCCGCGGTCTTCCGAGTCCTTGCGGTTCAACGCCGTGGACGGGTACGTGCCTGCTCAGCGTGGGATATGTGCTCACGTGTCGGCGCCGGTGCTGCTGGCCGCCCGGCTGACGCGGGCCTGGTGGGCGTGGTCTGCGTTTCGACTCGGGCACGCAGCTCGGCGAAGAGACCGGCCATGCGCCGGGCATGGGGCAGGGGGTCCGGCCGCGGATGCGCCCACTCGCTGCCGGGGAAAAGACGCGCGCGGCCGGGGAACGCGCCCAGCAGCTCCGTGAATTGTTGATCGCACCAGGAGGGCACCCAGGACCCCGACCGGCACAGGAACACGGCGTCGAACGGCGCGGACACCGCCCCTCCGTCATCGACGGCCGTGTGCAGAGGGATCATGGGCGGATGGGAGTCGCCATGCGGGCGCCAGGCCGGGTAGGTGAGGGCGAGCCGGCTGCCCTTGGCGTAGTGGACGAGCATCCAGTCCTCGCACGAGAACTCTCCCAACTCTGCCCACTCCTTGAAGGACGCCGGCCCGTGCTCATGAGGATATCCGCTGTCGTGATGGGCGTCGAAGAGGTGCACATCCCGCCACGCGGTGACCTCCACATCGAACAAGGCGTAGTGGCGAGGGGTGAGTCGGCCCGCGTGAAGATTCGAGTCGGCGTAGAACAGGGGTGTGTCGCTGGTGAAGCTGAACCGCTCCCAGAAACGCTCGTACCCCTCGCAGCGGGGAGGCTCAATGCCGGCCTGCAGGAAACTCTCCGCGCGGACGGGCCAGACGGCCTCGCGCAGCCAGTGGTTCTCCCCGTGGGCCCAGTCGTACAACCCCTGATGGCCGCGGTGCGGGGCGGGGAGCCCCTCGAAGGGATTGTGGAAGAAGAAGTCGAAGTCGACCACGAGCAGTCGGCCCCGCGGCTCCTGTGACACCACGCCCTCTCCCTCCGTGCCCGACGGCGGCTCGACGCCTCTTCTCTCAGCCCACCCTAACGGGGCCGTCGGGCGACGAAGGCCTCAGACCGGAGAAGCGTCCACAGCGGCCGCCGGTGACCCGCAGCGGGGGCCAGTCGGACGCTGCTGGGCGATGGCCCGGGCACGACACTGACCTGGTCCGGCCTGAGCACGCTCGCCGTGCACCACACCACCTAAGTCGAGATCCCGCTGGCCGTCACTGGGTCATCTGACATCGACTCGGCTTCCGCTAGATCTGCGAGAGACAGGACGGTTCCGCTACTCGTTGGGACGCTGCCAGCGGATGAACCAGATCAACTACGTCCCCGGAGGCTCAGCTACAGCCCATGGGGATGATCTGCGCGAAGTTCGAGTGCAATCCGCGTCGCCGCAGAAAAGATTGCAGAGGCGTACACGAGGGGGAACGGGAAATGCGACGGGATAATCCAGAGAAAGGCGGCGGCCGCCGCCACGGCAGAAACCGAGGCAACAGCGGACTTCTTATCGTGAGGGAACAGGAGCCAGGGGAGGGGGATCAGGCAGATTGTGCCAAGTAGTCTCAATCCTGCTGCAGGTGACCCAAGCAGCCAGAATATCGCTATCTCCGCGTACCGCAGAGACAGGAAGCAGGAAATTGCGGTGGCACATATCAGGGCTGCTGTGAGACCGCCCTTGAAAGATCTCCGCCGTACGCCGAACACGGTTCCACACACGGCGCTCGCGGCCGCGGATGCCGCGTACAAGTAGCTCGTCACCAGCTCATCCCTTCGCAACATTCTGCGTCCAAAGCTCGGGATTACAGTTTGGAACGGCGCGTCGTATTCCACCGCGAGGATCCTCGACATCTCCAAAACGTCGCGGGATAACATGAATGTGGAGGTGATCCACGGTTCTTCCGGCCGCCCGCCCTTCGTTCACGCCGATGGTGAAGCCGTCGATGCGGCGCTCCTCCATCAGGCGTCTACTCGCGGTCCCGATGAGAGCATAAGCGTCCCTTACTTCCCTGGCGGTCAAATCGAAGAGTGACTCCACATGGCGCTTGGGAACGACTTCCACATGGCCTTCAGTAGCCGGGAAATTGTCATAACGGACGTAAAAAGTCCGGTTCTGCTGCATGATCTTGTTCAGCCGGGGCTGGCGCCATTGACAGAATAAACATGCCGAATCGACTTCCACTCCGGAGCTAAAACGAGATCGACGGCTCAACTTCCTGAATAACGAGCCGATTTCACGCTCGGCGTTCGCCGGTTCCTGAACCATCGTTCTTTCCGGCCTTTCCAGCGCTAGTGTCCACGGTCCCGTGTGTCACGATGCCGAGACGGACTGCGGAGTGCCCGCAAGGGCGACTCTGCGAGTCGCGTTGGCAGCTTACGCGGTCGACACGGCCTCCGAGACGGTTCCGTGGGCCCTCTTCCCGGCGCGCGAGACTCGTTAGCATATACGCCGATTTGACTCTGTGTTTCCTTTTGGCCGTGGAGGGCTGCAATGCAGCAGCGTTTTGGGACGTACTGGCCGTGCTGCGCCGCGCGCGCACGGGGACGGAGGCGCTCTGAGACCGTGAGAGGGAGTTCTGGCAGGCGTTGTCCTGCGTGCCTCGTCTCCGCTTGTCGGAGTCGGCCTCGTCTGGGAGGTGAAGGAATTCACGGGCATGCGTCTTCCTGATGAGCGCAGTTGGATTCAGCGCATCGGCTCACCGTGCTGGGTCAGTGACAGCGCGGGCCGTCTTCTCGGCCTCCGCGGTCAGACGGCATCCGCCGCGCAGCTCACCGGCCGCGGCCGCCGCCTCGGCCATCGCGGCCCGCACTCGCGCCCGCGCAGCCGGAGCGGCGAGAGACGGGCGATCTTCCGCGCCTCCGCCGGCGCCCGTCGCGCACGCAGGCAGGAGGCGCGCAGCCAAAGGGAGCTGTGCCCCCGGTCCATGGAGCGCGCCGGTAAGACGACCGATCTATCCTGAAGCCCCGCAGGAGGTCCCGGTGCCGCCCTTTCCTCTGCCCGCCGCGCTCGCTCTCGCTCGTGCGGTCACCGCCGTCCCCGAGTCGCCGGGTGTTTCGCTCGAACCGAAGTGGGACGGCTGGAGATGCCAGATCCACACCGCGACGCGGCGGGTGTGGAGTCGGCACGGCACCGACCTGTCCAGCCAGTTCTCCGACGTCGCAGACGCAGCAGCCCGCCTGCCGGACGCCGTCCTCGACGGAGAACTCGTCGCGGTGCTCGACGACGGCTCCGGCGTCAGCTTCGATCGGCTGCAGAGCCGAGCCGGCCGTCGGGGCCCGCGCCGCGGCGCCGACTTCGCCGTCCACGTCGCCGTCTTCGACGTCCTCGCAGTCGGCGGCGCGGACTGGCGGCCCCGCTCGTACGTCGAGCGTCGCGCCCAGCTTCTGCGGCTGCTCGGGAACGGGCCGGCCGTCCTGCGCGCGGTCCCCACCACCCACGTTCGCGGAGAAGCCCTGGAGTGGGTGGGGGCGCTGGCGGGCGTGGAGGGCGTCGTGGGCAAACACACCGGCGCGCCGTACGTCGCCGGCCTCTCCTCTGGGTGGGTGAAGTGGCGCCAGCGCCACACCACCGAGGCAGTGATCATGGGGGTGACCGGAGCGACGTCGGCGGCGCAGGCCCTCGTGCTGGGCCGGCCGGCGGCCGGCCGGATGCGGGCGGTGGGGGTGAGCCTGCCGCTCGCTCAGCGGGTGCGCCTGGCCGTGGCGCCGCTCCTGCACGCCGCCGGCGCCGAGACACGCCTGCTGCCCGGAACGGTGGGCGGCCTGCCCGGCGCTGATCCGGTGAGGTTCCTGCCGGTCAGACCGGAGGTCGTGGTGGAGATCGAGGTCGACCAGTCCAGGCTCGAGTTCGGGCGCTACCGGCACCGCCCACGGGTGCTGCGGGTACGCGGCGACCTCTCGCCGGACCTCCTTCACGACGGTCAGTGACCGGCGGGAGCTGGTCCTCTCCTTGACGAACGGCGCTCACCGGCATTGCCGGCCGACCTGATTGCGATCGGCCGGTTCCGCCGGGGCGGTCCTCTTGCTAGCGCGGTGAGCTGCTGCCGAGGGCCTTGGTCATGGCCCGGTTGACTCGCTGGTCGCGTCCAGCGACATAGGAGGGGCAGGGCACGTCACCGGTGCGGTGGTGAAGGGCCGAGGCGGCGGCGGCGTTGTAACGCCCGGTCTCCAGCATGGTCCGTGTGGCCCCGCGGCTGGCAGCATGCCGCTCGAGGTGGTCGAGGAGGTATCGGGCGATTCCCTGGCCGCGGGCGACGCTGGAGACGTACATGCGTTTGATCTCCGCGGGGTGATCGGTGCGGAGGCGTACGCCTCCGCACCCGACCGCCTCTTCACCGACGTAGGAGATGAGGACCGGGCCAGCGGGCGGGTCGAAGTCCGTCTCGGGGTGGCGCCCGGGTCGTCGGCAAAGCCATGCAGGCCGATTTGTTCAGCGCGCAGAGCCTGAGTGGCCCGGAGCGGGTTCATCGGGTCGCACGGTCGCGGAATGCCGTGAACAGCTCGGCGGCGTGCGTTTCGACGGAAGCGGCCGTCTCAGTCGGCCTGTCGGGGAGGGCCTTGTCGAGCCCGGTCGTGTCCGCGCAGGTGAAGTACTGGTAGGCGTCGGGCACAGGGTTCGCGATGAGTTCGACGTGCAGGGGGCGGCCGGTGGCCTCGCGGTGCAGCCGGGCGCACCACTGGGCGAGGTCGGCGAAGGAGATGGCGCAGCCCGCGCCGAGGTTGTAGACCGCGGCGGGCGCCGGTTGCCGGGCGGTGGCGAAGCGGACGAGGGTGGTGGTGACGGTCTCGACGTGGATGTAGTCGCGGGCGGCGGTGAGGGAGTCGTCGAAGAGGCGGATGTGCCCGGTGCTCGCGGCCTGTTGCAGGAGTTGGGACAGGATCGAGGCCATGGGGCCCTTGTCGTCTTCGTCGGGGCCGAAGACGTTGGTGTAGCGCAGCCCGATCCAGTCGAGGCCGACCGCGTGGCGGGCGCGCATGAGCTGGTCGAGCCGGAGCTTGGAGGCCGCGTAGGGGTTGAGGGGGCCGGAGCAGCGGGCGGGGTCGGTGTCGTCGGTCTCGGCGATGGGGGTGCGGTGGTGGAGGGTGCCGTAGACGGAGTGGGAGGAGGCGTAGATCAGGCGGGTCCGGCCGGTACGGCAGGCGTCGGCGAGGCGGAGCGGACCGAAGGTATTGGTCTCCTCCAGCTCAGGGCCGGCTGGGGCGCGGGTGGAGCTGTTGCCGGCCTGATGGAGGACCGTGGTGTAGCGGCCGGATGCGATCTCGGCGAGGAGGGCCGGGTCGGCGAAGTCGCTGCGGCGCCAGTGGGCTTCGGCAGCGAGGTGGGCGGGGGCGGGGCGGAGGTCGACGGCGGTTACCTGGTGGCCGGTGTGGTGGAAGGCGGTCACGGTGTGGCGGCCGATGAACCCGGCCGCTCCGGTGACCAGGACGTGGTGGTTGGGGGTCACCGGGTGCCTGCCTGCTGGGTGAGGTGCTGGAGGCGGGTGGTGGTGGAGTGGCCTTCCAGGAAGGGCACGGTGACGACTTCGCCGCCCCAGCTCTCCACGAGGTCGGCTTCGGCGATCCGCCGGCCCGCGTAGTCGCCGCCCTTGACCCAGATGTCGGGGCGCAGTTCGGCCAGTACCTTCTCGGGGGTGTCCTCGGCGAAGACGAGGACGTCGTCGACGCAGTCCAGCGCACTCAGCAGCGCGGCGCGCTCGCGCTCGCCGACGACCGGACGGTCCGCGCCCTTGAGGCGGCGTACGGAGGCGTCGGAGTTGATGCACACGATCAGCACGTCCCCTAGGCGGCGGGCCTGATGCAGCAGGGAGAGGTGCCCGGCGTGCAGGAGGTCGAAGCAGCCGCCGGCGCCGACAACCCTCCCACCCCGTGCCCGTACGCGGGCGGCCAGTTCGAGCGGACCCGTGGTGTCGGCCGGATGGTGGGGAGCCGGAGCGGCGGGTCCGCCGGCCGCGACGTAGTCGGTGGCGGCATGGACGGCCGTGGCGATGGCGTGGGAGGGCAGGCGCCCGGCGGCGAGCGTCATGGCCGCGGTGACCGCGAGCTGGTCGCCGGCGCCGCACGTATCCCCGACAGCGGGCTGGGCCGGGACGGCCAAGGGGTGGCCGTCGGCGTCGGCGACCAGGACCGCGCCGTCGCGGCCGCGGGTGACGGCCACCTGCTTGACGGGCCACGCGGCCAGGAGCTGGACGGCGCGGGCGGTGTCGCCCGCGAGGTCGCGCGGCCCGTCGTGTCCGGTGAAGTGGAGTGCTTCGTCGATGTTCGGGACGGCCAGCGCCGTGCCCGGGGTGGGGACGGTGCCCTTGGGGTGCGGGTCCCAGACCAGGGGCCGGCCACCGGACGCTGCGGTGAGGGCATGGCGCAGGTCGTCGTGGGAGGTGATGCCGCGCCCGTAGTCGCAGACCAGGACGGCCGCGGCCTCGGCGAGCCGGGTGCGGGCCGCATCGGGCAGCGGCCCGAGCGGGAGAGGGCTGGTGTCCGTGTCGAAGCGGAGGAGGGTGCGGTCGGCGGCGCGGACGCGGGTTTTGACTGGGGTGGTGCCGCTGGTGGCCAGGTCGATGACCTCGACGCCGGCGTCGTCGAGGAGGGCGCGTAGGCGCGCCCCGCCCTGGTCCTGGCCGATGCCGCAGATGAGGGTGACGTTCCAGCCGGGGGTGCGCGCGGCGAGGAGGGCAGCGAGCCCGGCGCCCCCGGGCCGGTCGGTGCTCCGGGCGGCGGCCAGGACGGGGGCGGGGGCTTCCGGGGAGAGGCGGTCGGCGGTGCCGGTGATGTCGCGGTCCAGGAGGACGTCGCCGACGACCACGAGCCGCCGTACATCGGGCCCCTTTTCGTCGGCGGTGGGGGCCGCCGCGGTGATGCAGGTGTCGACGGCCGCGCAGAGCAGGTGTACGGCGACCAGGTGGCATTCCTGGACGGTGGCGACTTCGGGGGCATCCATGCACACGGCCTGGTCGCTGGCGTCGGCGAGCGGGTTGGGGGCTGGGCCGGTCAGCGCCCAGACGGTCAGGCCGAGTTCGCGCCCGGCCTGGGCGGCGGCGAGCACGTTGGGACTGATGCCGGAGGTGGACAGCAGGAGCAGGACATCGCCGGGGCGGCCGTGCGCGCGGACCTGCCGGGCGAAGACCTGCTCGGGTCCATAGTCGTTGGTGATGGCGGTGAGGGAGGAGGTGTCGGCGTGCAGTGCGATCGCGGACAGCGGCGCCCGCTCGGCACGGAATCGGCCGACGAGTTCGGAGGTCAGGTGCTGGGCTTCGGCCGCCGAGCCGCCGTTGCCCGCGACCAGAAGCCGCCCGCCCGCCGTGAGTTCCTCGGCCAGCAGTCGGCCCCAGTCATGAAGACGGTCGGTGTCGAGCAGGGGTAAGGCGGCAGTGAGCGCCTGTATGTGCGCGCGGCCCGGACGGGTCACGGGTCAGCTCCCTCGAAGATCACGAAGTGGGCAGAAGCAGGTGAAGGGACCGGGGCGTCCGGCGATGGCCGACCATCGCCGGACGCCCCGGGGCTTTCAGCCGCCGGACGGCCGGTGCCGGGCGAACATCGGCCCGTACGCGGTCAGGGCGGCGTCGCGCTCCAGGAGCGGGTATTCCTGGAGCTTTTCGACGATGCGGTGCTCGGCGAGGAGTCGCTCGGTCTGCTGGAGCAGGACGGTGTCACCGAGCTCGCTCAGGTGCACTCCGTCGCTCCACAGGGCGGCCGGCTCGCCGGTCAGGTGCCGGGCGGCGGCGGTGAACGGGGCCCACACGTCCAGGAACAGCGCGCCGTGTGCGGCGGCCGCCGCGCGGGCGGCCGCGTTGTAGCGGGCGAGTTCCGCGTTCATCGCGGTGACGGTGTCGGGGTCCTCTACGGGGCCGAACGGGGTTTCGGAGACGACGACGATGCGGCGGGTGTAGCCGCTGAGCTGGTCGAGCATGGTGTTCAGGTGCCGGGTGTACTCGTCGAGGTCGACCGCCTCGGCGGTCCGGTTCTGGAAGTGGCGCCAGACGTCGTTGATGCCGCAGCCGAGGAAGACGAGGTCGTAGTCGGTGCCGGTGGTGGCCCGGTCGGCTTCGACGATCTTGGCGATGTCGCGGCTGGTGGCGCCGCCCTCCCCGGCGTTGTGGACGTCGAAGGCGATGTGCGGCCAGGCCGCGCGCAGGGACAGGGACAGGCGGTGGACCCAGCCGCGCTGTGCCCATGCCTCGACGGTGACCTTGGAGCCGACCGTGGGCAGGTTCGCCTGGGCGGTCATCTGCGCGTTGACGGCCTCCAGGTGTTCCATGATCGAGGTGCCGAAGAAGCCGACGGTCAGGGTGCGGACGTCTTCGCGCGGCGCGGGCGCGCCGTCGAAGGTGCGGCGGGGGGTGGCCGGGACGCCGGTGGCGACGGTGTCGGGGGCGATGCTGTGGGACACCATCGCGTTCGCGCCGACCAGGGAGTTCGCGCCGATGCGGACGCCGGCGGTGACGGTGACCTTGTTGGAGAGGATCGCGCCCGGTCCGATGACGATCGGGGCGGCCTCGAACCCGGACGCCCACGGCACCAGCTGTCCGGTGGGCACGTTCTCCGCGGTGCGGGGGCGGTGGTTGTGGTCGTGCAGGTCGACCATGTTGGACAGTGCCGCGCCGGCGCCGATGCGGATGCCGGCCATGGCGGAGATGAAGGTGTGCTCTCCTATGGCGACGTCGTCTCCGATGGCGACGGTGGCGCCGCGGTGGACCTGGATGGTGGAGCCGCGGCGGATCGAGACCCGGTGGCCGAGGGTCAGGTAGGCGCCGGGGTCGATCTCGACCTGGAGGTCGTCGGGCAGGTCGCAGTCGTCGCCGAGGGTGATCGCCGGGCCGTGCTCGGCGATCAGCCGCTCTGCGACGGAGGGGCGGGGCGGGGGCGTACTGGTCATCGCGGGATCTCGGTCCTTCGCTTGGCGGTGGTGGCCGGGGGCCGGGCTCAACGTACCGACTGTGAGCGGGCGGTGTCGGACAGTCAGTTGCGGCGTTCCTTGCGGACGAGGAAGGGGCCGATGGCGAGGGCGTCGAGCGGGCCGGCGGCGAAGGTCGCGATGGCGTCGCGGGGGGTGCACACGATCGGCTCGGCCTCGTGGTTGAAGGAGGTGTTCAGCAGGGCGGGCGGGCGGCCGGTCTGCTCGGCGAACGAGGCGAGCAGCGCCGCGTAGGGGTCGGTGGCGTCGCGGGCGACGGTCTGCGGGCGCAGCGTGCCGTCGGTGTGCACGGCGGCCGGGATGAGGGTGCGGGCGGTGTCGGTGGCCTGCCGGGCGACGATCATGAACGGGTGCGGGGTGCTCGTGCCGATCAGGTCGGGCGCGGTCTCGGCCAGGAGGGCCGGGGCGAGCGGGCGCCACGGTTCGCGGTGCTTGATGTGGTCGTTGATGTGGTCGCGGGTGTGGGTGTGGCGGGGGTCGGCGAGGATGCTGCGGCGGCCGAGGGCGCGGGGGCCGGCTTCCATGCGGCCCTGGAACCAGCCGACGGTACGGCCGAGCGCGATCTGCCCGGCGGCTGCGGTCGGCAGGTCGGCGCCGTGGTCCCGGTAGGGCAGGCCGTAGTCGTCCAGGAGGGCGCGCACGGTGCCCGGGGCGAAGGCGGGGCCGAGGGCGGCGGTGGTCATCGGCGGGCCGGGGAGGGCGAGGTCGCCGCGGCGCAGCGCGACCTCGAGCGCCGCGCCGATGGCGCATCCGGCGTCTCCGGCGGCCGGCTGGACGAACAGCTCCTCGACGCCGCGCAGCCCCGCGAGGCGGCCGTTGGCGGAGCAGTTCAGTCCGACGCCGCCCGCGATGCACAGCCGGGTGGCGCCGGTGGCGGCGAGGGCTTCGCGGGCCAGCTCGGTCAGGCACTGCTCCAGCAGGCGCTGCGCGCTCGCGGCGAGGTCGGCGTGCTCGGTCCGGTAGCCGGTGTCGGGGTCGGTCCGGCCGCCGGTGTAGGTGCGGGCGCGGCGGTGGGGCGGGATGCCGAGGTCGGTGTACGCGGTGGCGTAGGCGGTCTTGAGGCGGCGGTAGTAGCGCAGGTCGGTGTACTGGTCCTCGACGCACTCGTCGGGGCGGATGCCGTAGCGGGACAGGTCCAGCCGGTAGCCGCCGGCCCGGGGGGTGAGGAAGTCGAGCCGATAGCGGTCGGGGTTGCCATAGCCGGCCAGGCCCATGAGCTTGCCGGAGCTGGTCCAGTCGCCGAGCCCGAGGTGCTCGGCGACGGTCTCGTAGAACCAGCCCAGCGACTGGCTGAACGGGAACTGGCGCAGGACCTTGAGCCCGTCGGTGGTGCCGTGGGCGAGGGTGGCGGAGACGCCGTCGCCGGAGCCGTCGACCACCAGGACGGCGGCCTCGTCGAAACCGCTGGGGTGGAAGGCGGAGGCGGCGTGCGCGAGGTGGTGCTCGATGACGGTGACCTGCCGGGGCCGGTGGTGGCCGAACAGGGCGGGGTCGAGGAGTTCGGCGATCAGCTCGGCGTCCGTGCAGATGTC
This sequence comes from Streptomyces sp. NPDC046985, assembly GCF_040644415.1. Classification (NCBI taxonomy): domain Bacteria; kingdom Bacillati; phylum Actinomycetota; class Actinomycetes; order Kitasatosporales; family Streptomycetaceae; genus Streptomyces; species Streptomyces sp. NPDC046985. Next base: position 123,075 of record NZ_JBEYWK010000023.1, on the reverse strand, counting down.
ACTCGGTGTGGGCCAGGCCGGATTGAAGGCGATGGCGATCTCGTCGACGTCGGCCAGGGTGATGCCGGCCTCGGACAGGCAGTAGGCCGCGGCCACCGCGCAGGAGCGGGAGTCCTTGTGGTGCTTGCGGCGGGAGAAGCGTTCCTCCTCGGCGAAGGCGACCACCTTCCCGTCGATGACCAGGCAGGCGGAGGCGTCGTGGTAGTACGGGCCGCCCAGCCCCAGCACGATGGCCAACAAGATCACGTCCTTCTGTTCGGCACCGGCGCCGCCGCGGAGACATGGAGCGGCGGGCGGTGCGGGGTGGGTCAGGTCAGGTGGTCGAGGGTGGCCTTGAGGACGGCCGGCGGGTCGATGGTGTCCATGCAGCCTCCGACGCCGCCGCAGGCGACCTGGTGGGCGCACGGCGAGCACGCCAGCGCCGAGCGCAGCGCGGTGATGTTGGTGACGTGCTTGGGGATGACCTCGGCGCCGTTGGACGGCCCGAGCAGCAGCACGGTGGGCTTGTCGTGGGCGAGCGCGAGGTGGAAGCCGAAGGAGTCGCCGGTCACGACGGCGTCGACGAGGCCCGGCAGCGCGGAGGCTTCTTCCAGGGTGAGCGGCGCGTACGCCACCCGAGTCTCGTCGGCGCCGCGCATCCGCAGGTGCCGCAGCAGCGCCTCGCACGCGGTCTTGTCAGTCGGTCCGCCCAGGATCGCCAGCTGCGCCCCGTGCTCCAGGAGCGCGTCGGCGAGTTCGGCCCAGTGCCGCTCGGGCCACAGCTTCGTGGGCAGCGACCCGCCCAGGTTCAGGCACACCCGCGGCCCGGTGCGCTCACCGAGCAGCCCCGCCGCCCGCCGCCGGGCCTCTGGCGGCACCTTCAGGACGTACGGCTCGCCGGCGTACTCGTATCCGGCGACGGCGAAGTACAGCTCCGTCCAGGTCTGTTCGTTGGTGAGGGTGCGGTAGTCGTTCCAGGTGTTCTGCCGGAAGAACTGGAGCGCGGCCTCCCCCATCGGGTAGAGGGCGTGGTGGGGGCCGCCGTAGGCGAGGCCGGCCTTGTGTCCGGCGTCGAGCCGGTCGACCAGGGCCGCCGCCGACGGGGTCCGCTCGAAGGAGTACACGGCGTCGAAGCGGCGCGAGGGCAGCTGGGCGGCGGCCTCCCAGTCATGGATGAGGACCTCGTCGACGTAGGGGTTCATCCGCAGGATCGGGGCATTTGCCTCGTCGACGAGCCAGGTGACGTGCGCGTGCGGGTGCTCGTCGCGGATCCGCTTGGGCAGGGGGGAGGCGATGAGCATGTCGCCGAGCAGGCCGAGCATCACGATCAGCACCCGGTGATCGACCGGGTCGTGGTGCGGGCAGCCGTGGCACGGCCGCCAGAACCGGCACGGCATCCCCCCGGCGAAGTGCCGGCAGTCCGGGCGGATCTCGAACGTCGCCGTGGTGTGGATGGGGCCGAGGAAGGTCCCCTTGCCGGGGATCTGCTCGGGGATCACACCGAGCCTCCGATCCCGGCCGCGGCGAGCGCGACGCGCAGCACCTGCTCCCCCGCCCCTGTGTCCGGGGCCAGTGCTTCGGCCAGGGCCCGGGTGCGGGACGCGGCGGCGGCCGGGTCCTGGCCGTCGCGCAGCACGGCGGTGAACACCTCGGCCAGTTCGTCGATGCCGTCCTTACGCATCCCGGCCCAGGTGAGCTCCTGCACGCCCAGGCGCAGCCCGGCCGGCGCGGCGATGTGCGGCAGGGGGATCGCGTTGACGACGATCCCGGCCTCGAACAGGCGGCGGGAGGCCTCTGCGGCGTCCATGAGCGGCGTGACGTCGATCCACAGCTGGTGGCAGTCGGTGAACCCGGCCTTCTCCCCGCACACCGTGAACCCGCGCCCGGCCAGCGCCGCACCGAACCGGCGGGCGTTGGAGACGGTGGCGTGCGCGTACGCGTGGCCGCGCTCGTCCATCTCGGCGGCGGCCACGGCCAGGGCGACGACGTCGGCCGGGTGGTGGTGGGAGACGAAATGTCCGGCGTGCTCGTCCAGCCGGGCCGCGAGCCCGGCGTCGTTGGTGGCCAGCAGGCCCTTGTGCGGGCCCGGGTAGGTCTTGTGGGTGGAGCCGCCCAGGGTGTCGGCGCCCTCGGCGAGCGGCTGCTGCCAGGCGCCGCCGGCGATCAGCCCCAGGGTGTGCGAGGCGTCGTAGTGGATCACCGCCTCGGGGCCGACGATCTCCCGCAGCCCCGCAAGGTCCACAGGGAACAGGCACATGAACGCGTCCAGGTACACCAGCTCCGGGCGCGGCCCGGTACCGAGCAGCCGGGCCAGGGCGTCGAGGTCGAGAGTGCAGGTGTCCGGGTCGACGGGGAGGTCCTTCATCTGCAGGCCCAGGCGGGTGCCGATGAAGCGGGTCGAGCCGTGTCCGCCGTCGCGCTCGGCCAGGTTGTAGGCGACCGACCGCGGATTCGCCAGCGCCGAGAGCGCCGCAGTCAGCGCGGACACCCCGGACACGGGCTTGAGGTTCACGAAGTCGGCGCCCAGCTGCGCGCCGAGCCGGACGGCCGCGGCCTTCTCGACGTCGACGAGGTCCTGGCGGCCCGGCCACGCCCAGTTCTCGCCCCCGTCCTCGGGTCCGGGGAAGGCGTAGCGGATCGCGGCGTCCATCAGGTGCGGGAGGCGGGCGGCCAGCGACAGCCGGTTCTCGCTGGGCACCAGGTGCAGCCGGTGCCGGCCGGCCGCGTGGTGGGCGGCGGCCTGGCGGAGGGCGGCGAGGGCGTCGTCGGGCGGGGTGCGGGTCATGAAGCGGACTCCAGGGCGAACGGCAGCGGGTCGATGGGGGCCTTGGCGGGCCGGAAGCTGATCCGGGCCGGCGGACCGACGGGCAGGTGCGGAAGCCCCTTCTGCAGGACGGCGGCCATGACGGCCAGGGCCATCAGCTCGGCGAGGGGCCGGCCCAGGCACGCGTGCGCGCCCCCGCCGAACGCCCACAGCCGCGAGGCACTGGCCTGCCCGGTCAGGAACCGGCCCGGCCGGAACTGCCGGGGACGGGGGAAGGCCTCGGGATCGAAGTGCCCGGCCGACGGGGAGTAGGCCACCCGCGTGCCCGGCTCGATCCGGTGGCCGGCCAGCGTGAGCGGGCAGACGGCCTCCCGCATCGACAGCACGTTCGGCGCGTGCAGGCGCAAGGTCTCGGCGAGCACCGAGCGGAGCACCGGCAGCCCGTCGCGCGCCACCAGCCGGTCCGGATCGGCGGCCACCGCGCGGGCCTCCGCCGCCGCGTACTCGGCGTGGTCGCGATGGCCGGCCAGCTCCACCAGGCACCAGGTGAGCAGACTCGCCGTCGTCTCCCGCGCGGCGATCAGAAGCGCCATCAGATGATCCTCCAGCGGCCCCGCCCCGGCCGGGGCGCCCGCGAACGCCTCCACCAGCCCGGCAAGCGCCGCCCCGCCCGCCGCGTCCCCGCAGGACTGGGCTGCGGCCCGGCGGGCGAACAGGGCGGCGAGTTCCCGGCGGGCAGAGCGGCCGGCCCAGTACCGGCGGTCCGCGTACCGGGCCGGGCCCGGTCGTGCGCCGGTCGCCGTGACGAACTCCTCGAAGGCGGCGGCGAACTGGTCCGCGTCCGCCTCCCCGGGGGTGATGCCGAGCAGGACGCGGGCACTCATCGCACCGGTGAGCTCGCGCACCTGCCCGTGCAGATCCGCGGTGCCGTGCCGGGCCCACCGGTCGGTGGCCGGGCCGATCACGTCCAGCAGGGGCGGCACGTAGCCGGGCAGTGCCCGCCCGGACAGCGCGGGGCGCAGCCGGCGGCGGGCCTCGCCGTGGCCGTCTGCGGTGAGGTTGAACAGGGCGCGGCCGAACAGGTCGTGGACGAGCGGGGTGTTGAGCACGTCCAGGCGGCCGCGTTCGGCCGCGAACAGCTCGCCCAGTCCCGCCCAGGTGCCGAGCAGCACGGTGTCCACGCCGTCGACGGGCATGCGGAAGACGGGACCGTGCCGGCGATGCCCCTCGTCCAGCACGCCGAGCGGATCGGCGGTGAAGCCGTACGCCGGATGCCGCGGGAGCAAGGCCGCGGGGGTCGGCGCCGCGGGCTGGTCAGACACCGGCGCGCTCCAGGGCGTTGAGCTGCTGCGCCGCGCGGTCCGTGATGGCGGCGTGGTCAAGGGCGGTCACCTTCAGCGGCGACCGGCAGGAGCAGTCCGCGGGCAGGTCCCCGGCGTCGCCGCTCTCCCCGAACCGCATCAGCGCGTCGACCACGGTGTCGGCGCAGGCCGGGCAGGCGTCGGGGAAGACGGACTCGAAGTCGGTGCCGCGCAGGTTCACGCACGCCACCCGCACCGCGAGACGCTCGTGGACCCGGCGCACCGCCTCCACCACCGTCCACAGGTTCGGCGGCGTGTACTGGCCGGCCTGCCACAGCTCCCAGGCCACCGTGTGGCGCGAGACACGCGTGGGGCACAGCGTCATCCCGCGCACGCCGAGCCCGGTCAGGTAGTCCACCGACGTGACGACGTCGGTCACCGCCTCGCCCTCGCTCAGGAACGGCGGCTTGATCAGCAGGTAGATCTTCGGGTCGACCCCGAGGCCGGCCATCACCGACAGGGCCCGCTCGAAGGACTTCTGGGAGATGCGGGTGTTCACCAGCGTCTCGCGCACCAGCTCGTCAGCGGACTGCAGGCCGATCCCGATCTCCAGCCGCACCCCGCCGAGCGCCTCCACGAACGGGGCCAGCACCGGCTCGGTGACGAACTGCGGCAGCGACTCGACCACGAGGTGCTTCACTCCGGCCGCCGCGACCAGCCGGGCGATCTCCACCTGGACATCGCGGGGGATCTCTTTCGGCGCGAAGAACGACCCGTCGTTGTAGAGGGAGAGAACTTCGTACGCGGGCTCGCCCTCCGTCCGCGTCAGCGTGCGCCGCACCTGGTCCAGCAGGCTCTCGCTCGAGGAGCCCTCGTGGAGGCCGTAGTTGTTGAAGTTGGTGAACGGGCACATCGTGCACGTCGGCACGCTGCACCCGCCCGACATGACGATGACCTTCTTGCGGCCCACGAGCTCGCCGCCGGACAGGCGGATCTTGTCGTAGTCGGTGAACCGCGGCTCGGCCGGCTTGATCTTCTCTCCGGCAGTGCGCAGCCGCAGGGACAGGTCACCGATCCGTCGGCGTAGATCGCGTACCTGTATCGGCGCATCGTTCGCGTGCTCGGGCATGAAGAGTCCCCTCGTTCCCCGGTCGGAGAGCCGGGCGTGCGCGCGAACCGGAGGCGCGGCGCAGCCGTCACGAACCCCTCAAGGAGACCGGGAGATGCCGAGGGCGGGAAGACCGCCTCGTGCCTGTCCGGCCTCCATCAGGGCAGAGACCGAAAGTAGCGGCGTACTCACGCGTAGGGTTCACCGTGGTGAACCCTTGTCCGCCCAGCGCCGCGATGCGGCGGCGTGGTTCACGTCAGGAGGCCGACCCGGTGGGCCAGACCGCGCAGGTCACGACGGGTTTGAGCGGATGTCGGCCGGTCAAGGAGATGGGTGACGCAGTCCCGTACGAGCGGGTCCACCCGCAAACGCTGCGGCGCGATCGCCTCGGCCCGCAGTAGTTCGCGGGTGGCGTCACCTTCGCGGCCGCGCAGATGGGCCAGGGATCGGCCTAAATCGGCGTGGTAGGCCATGCGGCGGCCTGGCGCGGTGATCGCCTCGGAGGACAGCACGCGCCCGGCGTCCACGGCGGCGCCGTGCCGGCCCAGGGCGGTGTTGAGACTCACGTGGTGGATGCCGACGTTGGTGAGACCGAAGTTGAGGTGCCAGTCGCGGGTCTCGCCGGTGTACTGGGCCAGGCGTCGGGCCTCGGCGAGGTGGGTCTCGGCGTCCAGGCGGCGTGCCTGGCCCGCGCGGCTCTTGTCGCGGGTGGCGGCGGTGGCCGAGATCAGGTGCAGCTCGCCGAGCAGGGCCTGGGGAGCGCGTCCGCCTCCGAGATCCCGCTCCAGCGCGCAGATCGCGGCTCCCGCGTGCGCGAGGGCCTGGTCGGGGCTGCCGACCGCCAGCAGTACGTGCGCGGTGAAGAAGTCGGCCAGGACCGTGTAGTGCGGGTCCTCCAGTTCGGCGATCGCCTCGGCGGCGCGCGTGACCGCGACGTAGGCCAGGTCGGGGTAGCCGAGGTACTTCAGCAGCAGCACGCACGCGGGATGGTAGGCGCCGGCCAGTAGCTGCAGCAGTCGGCGGCGCACGTAGCCGTGCCGGGCGTCGGCCGCCGCCCGCAAGTCCGACAGCAGGCCGGGGAGTTCGGCGGCGAGCGTGGCGTACTCGGAGGCGTGGTACAGAGCGTTGGCCCGTGCGACCCGCGCCGTCAGGAGCTGGAGGGGATCCTCCGGAAGGCGAACCCCCAGGGCTGGGGCGGAGACGGACAGTCCCATGAGGGCGAGCCGGAGAGCGGGGATCATGGCGTGCGCCCCGCCGGTGCTCGGGTCCGCCGGCGCGACCGGCTGCCCGGTCAGCTCGGCGGGAGAGATGCGTAAGACCTCGGCGATGGAGTCGATGAACACCGTGCTGGTCAACAGACGCTTGCCGTTCTCGACCATGCTCAGATAGCTCTTCGAAATCTCGGTCTGCTCCGCCAGGTTCTTCAGGCTCACCCCACGCTGGCGCCGCAAGGCCCGCAGGCCGGCCCCGATCGTCTCAGCCCGGTGTGACTGCTGCTCGTCCATCAACACCCCGCCCCCGCACACAGAAGATCAACAGGCTAGACCGGGACAGTCCGGTCCGCGCGGGTATTCCCCGAGAGCGCCCGGGTCACGTCACCCCGAACCTGCCCGCCAGACGTTCAAGTTCCCGCGCGCTGTCCGCGCCCTGGGCCCGCGCCCGCAGAGCATGCAGGAGTTCACGGGCCAGCGGATCCAGCCCGATGTAGAGCGCGGCTGCCTCCTCTGCCGCCGCGAGACGGCCTACGGCCCGGCCGATCTGCCCCCGTCTGGCCCACGCCCCTGCGGCGAGCAGCAGCAGATCGGCCCGTCGGGCCGGCGGCATAGTGGCCGCCTGCTGCTGTTCCAGGACCTGATCCCAGGCGCCGAACTGCATCGCGCTGCTCGCCCTGGCCACCGTCGCCTCGGCGGACTCCGCAGCGTCCGAGGCGCAGCGGTCCGCCTCGTCCAGCAGCCGCTCCGCGTGCAGACGCTGACCGCCGCTCGCGTGGGCGAACGCGGCTGCGCACAGCAACGCGACGGACCGCGCGCCGGCAAGATGCTGCTCAGCCCGGTCGGCGGCGGCGGGCATGCCCATGCTCGTCAACAGCCGCACCTCCTCGGCCTCGACGACCTGGCCGTCATCGGCGGCCGGGCGGGCTCGGTGGAGGAGGCTCCAGGCCAGATCGCGATAGCCCAGCCGACGCAGCAGACCGGCTGCCGCGGCGTAGGCGAGGTTCCGCACCGCCACGGCGTAGGGCGGGTCGACATCCTCCGGGCTGACCGAGTGGTCGGCGGCCACGAGCAGCGGGGGCAGGGCGAGCGCGAGGGCATGTTCGTCGCCGGTGGCCTGCGCGTCCCGGACGTTCTCCGCCGCGGCCAGCAGACCAGCGCGCCCCCTCTGCCGCACGGCGGGGGTGTGGGGGGCGGACTGGAACAGGTGGCGACGCAGGTGCCAAGCCGCGGCCCGGACGGTCGCGTGCTGCTCGCCGTGCGGCGCGTACGGCTGGCCGGTCAGATCGAGCGGGTCGAGGTGCAGGCCGCCCGCCAGGGAGCAGAGCACGCTGTGCCGATCCACCCAGTCGCGTCCGGCCTCGATGTCGGTGATCAGCTGCTCGGCGAGCCCGGAGCACCGCGCGAGGTCACCCGCAGCGGTTCCGCGGCGCTTCCGCCACTGGGCAAGGCGGTGCCCTATCGGGACGGCGCCCTCGCGGTCTGTCCCCGGCGTCACCGAGGCGCTCGCATGGCCATCGAGCTCCATCCTCATCCGTGGGCGGCAATCTGCGCCGTTCGCGGGTCAGGTCCTTCAACGAGACCACATGGGCTTCGCAGCGACACAGTAGCCACACGGATCGAGCCAGAGCGAATATGCCAGGTCGCCAACGTGTGCTTCTACCGTCTCCCGACACCGCATCTGAGCCGTCGACCTGCTCAGCCGTCGCACGAGTAGGCCTGCACGCCGACGCAAGAAGGGGCGGCAGTCCCGCTGTTCGGGACGCTTGGGTGCCCTGCGGCTTGCTCTTCCGCGGCCGAGCAGTTCTTCCACGGCGCCGGCCGACGCCCGCCGAGCCGACGCCACCGGCTCGTATACGCCTGTGCGCCGCGGCCTCCTCGACCGGCTCGTTCACGAGTCGGTACGGCCCTGTACGGATCCCGCTCCCTTCGCTGGCTGAGGCTGGCTCGTTCGTTCGCAGCCAACGCGTGTTGATCCGATATCGGTGCCGTGCAGGCCCTAAGCACTGGCATCTGCACGGTCCAAGGGCTGGCGCAGCACGGCAGCGGCGTCTTCCTACGATCGCGACGGCGCTAGCTCCCCAGGTCGGCGAACCGGACAGACCCCGCAGGAATCCGGCCCCGCCATTTGGAGCACAGGGCCGGGGCAGGAGCGGGTCGCGTAGCGTCCGCGCCGTGGCGAAGACATTGCGACTGGCTGTCGCGCAGAGCACCGTACCGGAGGACCCCACTGACCGTGGTGCGCGCTGCGGGCGGCCGGGCAGGAAATCCGGGCTCTGATGACGGAGGCAGCCGGGGCGGGTGCGCGGCTGGTGCAGTTCCCCGAAGGGGCGATCGTTTATCCGAGCAAGCACGTGATGGCAGCCGGCCCGAACGGCGAGCTGGTGTCGGCCGACTGGAGCCGTGCCGCCTGGGACGTCTTGCGCGAAGAGGCCGAATCGATCGCTGCGCTGGCCGGGGAGCTACGGATGTGGACGGCGTTCGGGTCGCTTCCGGATCGGCTGCGCGCTGTGCGTGGAGGCGAACTTCCCGCCGCTCTTCGCCGAGTACGAGCGCCTGGACGTGGACTGCGTCCTGCTCTCCGCGATGGTCGAGGATGCCCCGAGGGCACGCGTCGCCCAGGCTTACGGGACGCTGTACGGCTACTGGCTTGGCTACGCCGTGCCAGCGCAGTTCAGCGCCACGGTGCCGGCCGGGATCGTGGCGCCCGGCGGCCGGTGGCTGGCGCAGTGCCCCGCCGACGGGCAGCCCGCGCTGGCGCTCGCGGACGTCAACCTCGACTCGGCCGACCCGGACATCGACGTGGCCCTTCGGCGCGCCCGACCATGGCGACGCCGGGCGTAGAACGGGCTCTACGAGGACCGGATGGTGGACGGGGACCCGCGCAGCGACATCCGCACGGCCTTCTGAGAACTCCCGCGCGCCCGACCCGCCAGAGCCTCTTGGTGTCGCGTCGGATCGTGGTGCTCCCCCATCGGCCGCTGGGGGAGCACCACGAGGATGCCGCGCGCGCCCACGGTCGGCCCCGCTTCCTTCTACTCGTACGACCAGGGCCGGCCAGTGGGCTCGGCCGTCCTGCGGTGCTCCTCGACCCGGACCGGTCTCACGCCGGGCCGCATCCGGTCCATCAGCAGAAGGCCGTCCAGGTGATCAATTCCGTGCGCGATGAGCCGTGCGTCGCCCCGCTCGTAGAAGGCCTTCTCGGTACTGCCCGTTGCTGTCATCGTTTCCACAGTGATCCGCACGGGTCGGGGAACCTGTGCTCGTACGTCGAAGAAACGACAGGCACCCTTCGAACCTCTCGTCCATGTCCTCGGAGGCTTCGGTGCAACGGGGGTGAGCAGAACGATGGGGGCGGATCCGGGAGGCTGGACGACGGCTGTGGACCGGCCGATGCCGAGCTGCGGGGCAGCCAGGCCCGGGCCCTTTACGTCAGGGAGCTGACCGAGGACGTCGTCGATGGTTTCCCGCTCATCGGGGAGTGCGAAGGGGCCGGCAGGGTCACGCAGGACAGGCGCACCGTGCTGAACGATGCCGAGGTCGCGCATCTGCTGGCTCGGTCGCATCGGGCCAGCTCCCCCTTCGCGAACGGTCATGGAGAGGCTGCCCGCGGCTTGTAACGGGGCGGCGCGTCTCGCCTTCGATAGGGGCGTGGTGGTGGGCGTCTGTCAGCTCAGCCTCGGGCTGTTTCCGCTCAGGAACTCGCGGGCGCCGCGGAGCCGGATGCGCAGCTTCTGCTGGGTGGTGCGGCTGTCGAGTCGTACGTCGAGCCCGCCAGGCAGTCCCGTATCGGAGCGGCGTGCGGAGGGCAGCCGGGCGGCGTCGAGCCCGTCGCGGTGGGCGATGAGCCCGCCCAGATCGTAGCGGCTGAGGGCATCCGGCCCCGCGAGGTGGAACATGCCGGCGGCGTCGGACCGGGTGATCTCCCACAGAGCGGCCGCCAGGTCTGTCACATGGACGGGGCAACGGATGTCGTCGGTGAACAAGGCGCCCTGCCGGGTGCCGTCGGCCAGTGCGTGCACCAGCCGCTCGTGTTCGGACCGGCCGTTGCCGATGATCAGGGACGTACGGGCGACGGCCGCCGTGTGGGGGCACAGGAGGCGTACGGCGGTCTCGGCGGCTGCCTTCGCGGCCCCGTAGGGAGTGAGGGGGTCCGGAAGGCAGGACTCGTCGTAGCGGTCGCGGCCCGTGATGCCGGAGAAGACGGCGTCGCTGGAGACGTGCACCAGGCGGATACCGTGGCCGGCCGCAGCTTGGGCGAGACGGATCCCGCCTTCGGCGGTGACTGCCCAGTCCGCTCCGCCGCTCGTCGCGTTGATCACCGCGGTCGGAGCCACCGTGCCGAGGACTTCCTCCAGGAGAAGGGGGTCGCGAAGGTCGAGGTGATGCCAGGTCGCCCCGTCGCCGCGGCCGGGTCGGGAGTGGAAGGTGGCGGCCGGGTGCAGGCCCGCAGACACCGCTTGGCGTACTAGCTCGGCGCCCAGGAAGCCGTTGCCGCCGATGATCAGCACAGTCATGCCGCCTCACGCTACGGGCGAGCGCCACCCCCCAGAGCTACTTCGGCAGAAATCAGCGATTAGCCCAGCCACGCCACGGAGCATGAGCGCGGGCCCGAACCACGCATACCGCTCCGGCCCTCGGCCGACGTGGCCAGCCGGTCAGCGCTCGCTCCTCAGGCAAGAACGCCGCTGCGTTCGGCGAGCCCGCGGAGTTCCGTTGATGTGGGGCCGGAGACCAGCAGTCTGGAGGTCAAGGCCTTCGTCGCCGGGCGGGCGTGGGGAGGGTCGGGCGGCCGGATCAGTCGGAGGCGAGGTTCGGCGGGCGTCGAGCTTGGAGGCGTCGCTTCGGTGTGGGCTCTCAGCGGCCTTCCTCTGTCGGGGCCGTACGGCGGTGCCGCCCCTTGCGCTTGCCCGGGCCGAGCGCGGGGCGATCCCACTCAGCGGGCTTCTCCTTCACCGGCTGCGGCGGATACAGCAGGGCCTTCACGGCGTCCAGGTTCTCGACGACGCCGATCGTCTCCCACTCGGTGCCGTTCCACTCCTGGATGACCCGTGGAGCGTCCGGCTCGACGTGCGCCGCTCGACGCCGGCCCTCGGTGAGCGGCAGCACCCGCAGCCTCCCCTTCGCGGCGGCCCGGCGTTCCTCGCGCCGCCGTGCCCACTCCTCCAGCGATTCCTCGTTCATCGGAGCATCGTGGCGCAAGCGGCCTCCGCGCCGCCACCCTCGCACCCCAGCCGTGGTCTTCGCCGAATCGGCGGTCAGCGCCTCCGCGTCACGCGATCATGAGGGCACCGGCCGCCCTTGAGGGAGGAATCAGCTCATGTCCCAGAAGACGCCTGCCCGCCGGCTCACGCCCGGCCCGGACCGCGACAAGATCGCCCAGGACCGGAAGAAGAAATTCCGTTCGCGTGACGGCGCCCCGCGCCGTACCGAGCCCTGAGCGTTCCGCCACCTCGGGTCCGGCCGCACCGGGGATCGCTCACGTCCGTGCTCGACCAGCGGAAACTGTTGGCCGGTCGGATCGAGGAACTACTGGAGGACCACCCTCTTTCGAAGGTCCTGACGTCGATGCCGGGAGTCGGCGTCAGGACCGGAGCCAGGATCCTGATCGAGGTCGGCGACGGCAGCACCTTCCCGACCGCCGGCCACCTCGCCGCCTACGCCGGACTCGCACCCGCGACCCGGAGCTCAGGCTCCTCGATCCGCGGCGAACAACCCTCCCGGAGAGGAAACAAGCAGCTCAAACGGGCCTTCCTCCTCTCCGCGTTCGCAGCCCTGGACGACCTGGCATCCCGGGCCCACTACGACAAGAAGATCGCCCAGGGCAAGCACCACACCCAGGCCCTGCTCTGCCTCGCCCGACGCCGGGCCGACGTCCTCTTCGCGATGCTCCGCGACGGAACCTTCGGCGGTGGCGGGTGCGGCGGCGCGCCAGCCGCCGCAGGCCAAGGCAGTGCCGTCCGCGCGGGCGGCGAGGAGGAACGCGCCGCGGGGGCGGTCGAGTTCGGCGGGCGCGGTGGCCTCGGGGTCGTCGGCTCGGCCGTAGGTCGCTGTCTGCTCACGGTGCAGGGCCTCGGTGAGCTCGCGGGCCTCGGGGCCGCCGTAGGCGACGGCGGCGATCGTCCACGTTCGGTCCGCGGTCGGCAGCAGGTGGGTCATGCAGGTGATAGTGCCTTGCCGATGGCGTCGAGTGCATCAGTGCGGCCGGCGGCGCGCAGCGGGTTGCCGGCTCTGGTGCGCACCGCCGTCAGGAGGGTGCGGCACCGGATGGACTGGACGCGGGGGACGTGGCCCGCCAGTGCGGTGATCCAGTGGGCGGTCGCCTCCGGGTCGCGGGCGCCGATGCTGGCACGGACGAGGTGGATGCCGTGGAGGATGCCGGACCGGCGGAACCCGGTGGACGGGCCTTGATCGGCGATGGGGCTCAGGAGGTCGGCGGCCTCGCGGAGCAGAAGTGTGCGCTTGCCCTGTACGTGGGCGGCGAGGTCGACGAGGGCCTGGCCGGACTCGGCGTCGATCTGCTGGGAGGTGAGGTACAGCGAGGGCGGGTCGTCGGCGTGGCGGCCAGCGGGTCAGTGACCGGCGCGTGGATCGGCGAGGGGAGTCGGGAATCGGACTTCTCGACGAACTCGCCCTTCGCGGTGCGGTGTTGCCGCCCAGCACTCCCGTTCTCGTGCTGACCCGGTCGTGACCTGCGGCGTTCCGCGCTACTCTTTAGAACACAAGTTCGAAAAAGGATCGATTGCGTGGGGGAGCGAGCGGAGGTGCTGCAGTTATGTCACGTTTCGTGCATCTGCACGTCGCCTCCTGCCACTCGATGCGGTACGGCACGTCCCATCCCGAGGCCCTGGCCGGGCGGGCGGCGTCGTACGGGATGGACGCCCTGGCGCTGACGGACCGGGACACCGTCGCGGGCGCGGTGCGCCATGCGGCGGCGTGCGCGGCGGTGGGACTGCGGCCGATCTTCGGCGTCGATCTCGCGGTCGCCGCCGCCGTGCCGCCGCCGTGCCGCCGCCGGAGCCCCCGTCGGCGGGCGCCGGTGCGCGGCGGGGCGCACGTGGAGGAGCCGCCGCTGCGGGTCACGCTGCTGGCGCAGTCGGGCGCCGGCTGGGCGCGGGTGTGCCGTCTGGTCTCGGCCGCGCATGTCCGCCCGGAGCCGGGCGGGCCCCCCATCGCCTCGCTTGAGGCCCTTCAGGAGCACCTCGGCGAGGGGGTGCTGGTGCTGCTCGGTCCGACCTCAGAGCCGGTGCGGGCGCTGAGCGCGGGGCGCCCCGACGTCGCCGAACGGCTCCTGGAGCCCTGGCGGGCGCTCGCCGGGGACGGGCTGCGGCTTGAAGCGGTGAGCTACGACCTGCCCGGTCTCGGGCCCGGTTCGCGTCGGCTGGCCGCCCGCACTCTCACCCTCGCCGACCAACTGGGCGTGCCCGCCGTGCTGACCAATGCCGCCCGCTACGAGCATCCCGCGCAGCACCGCGTGGCCGACGTGCTCGACTCGGCCCGCCTGCTGCGCCCCGTACCGCGCGGCGCCCGCCTCGATCCCGGTCAGCGGTACGTGAAGGACGGCGCGGCGATGGCGCAGGTCGCCGAGCGCATCGCGGCCGTCGCCGGCGGCCGGCGGGGGCGTGCCGACCGCCTGCTGGCGGACACGGCGGAGGCGGCCGCGTCCTGCCGCCTGGACGCGGCCGCCGATCTGGGGATCGGCCGCCGGCACTTCCCCGAGCCGCACCTGGTCGGCGCGGACGGCGGGCCGGGGGCGGGGATGCGGCTGCTGCGCCAGCGGTGCGAGAGCGGGATGGTCGCGCGCGGCCTGGACCGCGACGCGGAAGCGACGGCGGCGCTGGACCACGAGCTCGGTGTGATCGAGCGGCAGGATCTCTCCGTGTACTTCCTGGCGGTCGCCCAGGTCGTCGCGGACGCCCGCGCGATGGGCGTGCGGGTCGCGGCCCGCGGCTCCGGCGCCGGCTCCCTGGTCAATCACCTGCTCTTCATCGCCACGGCCGACCCGCTGAAGCACGGGCTGGTCTTCGAGCGGTTCCTCTCCGACCGGCGGACCTCGCTCCCGGACATCGACCTCGACGTGGAGTCCGGCCGCCGCCTGGAGGTGTACGACAGGATCTTCCAGCGTTTCGGCCCGGAGCGGGTGGCGCTGACGGGCATGCCGGAGACGTACCGGGCGCGGCACGCGATCCGCGCGGTCGGCCTCGCCCTGGGCGTCGAGCCGGCGGCCGTCGACCGGATCGCGAAGAGCTTCCCCCACATCCGGGCGGGCGACGTGCCGGCCGCGCTCACCGAGCTGCCGGAGCTGCGCGCCCTGGCCGCGCAGCGGGGCCGCTACGGGCCGCTGTGGGACCTCGCGGCGGCGCTGGACGGCCTGCCGCGCGGGTTCTCCATGCACCCGTGCGGGGTGATCCTCTCCGACGTCTCGCTGTTGGACCGCCTCCCGGTGCAGCCCGCTCCGGGCGGCGCCTATCCCACAGTCCAGGCCGACAAGCACGCAGTGGAGGAAATGGGACTTCTGAAACTCGACGTGCTCGGCGTGAGAATGCAGTCCGCTTTGGCGCACGCGGTCTCAGAGATCCGCCGCACCACGGGCCGGCAACTCGATCTCGACAATCCCGACCACGTCGACCTCGCCGATCCCGACACGTTCGAAATGATCCGCAGCGGAAATGTTCTCGGTTGTTTTCAAATCGAGTCGAGCGGGCAGCAGGATTTGATCTCGAGATTGCAGCCGCAGCACATCGACGATGTCATCGCGGACATCAGTCTATTCCGTCCGGGGCCTGTATCGGGGGGAATGCCCGCGAGGTTCATCGCGGCCCGCCACGGGAGCGAGCGGCCGCGCTACCCCCACCCCGACCTGGCCCCGCTCCTGGCGGACACCTACGGGGTGGTGATCTGGCACGAGCAGATCCAGGCCATCGTCTCCCAGATGACAGGCTGCGACCTCGCAGCCGCCGACATAGTCCGCCGCGCCCTCGCCGAGAAGGAGAGGCTCCCGGGGATCGAATCCTGGTTCCGCCGGACAGCAGGCGAACAGGGCTACGCACCGCATGTTGTGGGCGAGGTGTGGGACATGGTGCGCAAATTCGGCGCCTTCGGCTTCTGCAAAGCGCACGCAGTCGCTTTCGCCGTCCCCACCGTCCAGTCCGCATGGCTGAAAGCCCATTACCCCGCCGCGTTCTACGCCGGAATATTCGAGGCGGACCCCGGAATGTGGAGCAGGCGCGTCCTGCTCCAGGACGCCAAACGCAACGGGATCGAAATCCTGCCCGTCGACGTCAACGCCTCCACGGCGCACTTCACGGTCGAGACGGGCGAGGACGGCCGGAGCGGGGTGCGCCTGGCGCTGTCGACGGTGCGCGGCATCACCGCCGAGGAGGCCGCACGCCTGGAGGCGGGCCGCCCGTACGCGAGCCTCCAGGATCTGTGGCTGCGCGCGCGGCCGTCCCTCCCGCTGGCCCAGCGGCTCGTCCAGATCGGCGCCCTCACCGCGCTCCAGGGCGCGCAGACCCGGCGCGACCTGCTGCTCCAGGCCGCCGAGCTGCACCGGCACGCCCGCAACCGCCAGACCGTCGACGGGCAGATGTCCCTGGGCGGGGAGACGGCCGGCGCCGAGCCGGCCGGACTGCCGGAGATGACCGGCCGCGAGGTGCTGAGCGCGGAGGTGGACGTCCTCTCCCTGGACGTCACCCACCACCTAGTCGATCACCACCGCCGGCTGCTGCGCGAACTGGGCGTCGCCGACGCGCGGCGTCTGCAGTCCCTCCAGCCCGGCCAGCGCGTCCTGGTCGCCGGCGTCCGCGCAGCCACCCAGACCCCGCCCGTCCCCTCCGGGCGCCGCGTGATCTTCCTGACCCTGGAGGACGGTGCCGGTCTCGTCGACGTGGCCCTGTTCGAGGACGCCCACGCCGAGCACGCGCACACCGTTTTCCACAGCGGTCTGCTGCTGATCAGGGGCGTCGTCGCGCAGCGCGGCACTCGGCGCACCGTCGTCGGCCAGGCCGCCTGGGATCTCGACGAGGTCGCGTGCGCGCGCCGCGACCACGGCCCCGCGGCGGCCCTCGCCCTCCTCGGCCGCACCCGCCCCGCCGAGCCGACCGCCGCCGGCCCCCGGCCCGCGCGCACCCTGACCGACCCGACCACCGGCACTCCCCTGCACCCCTGGAGCGACCTCCAGCCCTCCGGCGACCGCACCCCCGACCTGCGGCGCCTCGCCCACCGCAGCGGCGGATCGGCCGGGTGACCGACGTGACCGCACACCCCCGCAGCATCCTGCACCTGCACCTGCACCTGCACCTGCACCTGCACCTGCACCAGATCGGTCCCGCCGACGGGGGCCTCTACGAGCAGGTCCTCGACCTCCTGCGCGACATCACCCCCCTCGTCCAGGCCCTCCCTCCCGCCGACGCGGTCCTCGACGTCACCGGCGCCCACCGCCGCCTCGACCGCACCGCCCCCGAGATCGCCGCCCTGATCCAGCTCCGCGCCGCCGCGCTCCACGGCGTCCCCCTCTCCGTCGGGATCGGCCCGACCCGCACGGTCGCCGCCCTCGCCGCCGCCCGCACCCCACCCGGCCGCACCACCACCGTCCCCGCCCGCGAGACGACCGCCTTCCTCGCCCCGCTGCCCGTCACCGCCCTCCACGACGTCGAACCCGCCACCGCACGCACCCTCGCGCACTACGGCATAGACCGCGTCACCGACGTCACCGCCACCCCCCCGAGCACACTCCACCGCATCCTCGGCCGACCCTCCGCCACCCACCGGCTCCTCGAGCACGCCCGCGGCCACGACCCGCGCCCCGTCACCCCCGATGCCGCCACCGCATCACTGACCGCCGCCCACCGCTTCGACCACGACGCACTCGACCCCACCGACCACCACCGCGCGCTGATCGCCCTCACCGAGACCATCGGCCTACGCCTGCGCACCGGACGACGGATCACCCCGCGCCTGACCCTGACCGCCGCCTTCGCCGACGCCTCCACCGCCACCCGCACCCGCACCCTGCCCGAAGCCACCGCGCACACCCGGACGCTCACCGCCACCGTCCTCGACCTGTACCGGCGCCTCGCCCTCCAGCGCGCCCGCGTCCGCACCCTGACCCTGCGCGCCGAAGCCCTCGCCCCAGCAACCGCGCAGACCCAGCAGATGACCCTCGACCCCGCCGACGAGAAGGGACGACGAATCGAGCAGGCCGCCGACCGGGCGCGCCGGCGCTTCGGACCGGCGGCCGTCACCTCCGCCACGCTCGCCTCCCGCGGCCGAGCCCGGTCGGCAAACCCAGACAGCGCGCGCCCGACCTGACCGGCGCAGGCGCCGATGCTCCCCGCCGCCCGAGCAGCCCCGCTCACTCCCTCTCCCCGTGCGAGTAGATGAGGTAAGGAAAGCGCCGCCGAGACTGAACTCGGTCCGATCTGCCTACTGCCCGGGGGCCTCGAACCGGCGGGGGCACTGCGCCGGCGCGCAGCGCGCGCAGGTCCGGGACGTGGTCGGAGAGCGTGCCCGGGAAGACTCTCGCTTCAAGGCGCCATCCGGTCTCCGCCGTGATCCCCAGAGGACCGCCTACTTCTGGCGAGGCCGCCGCGAGCGGTCTTGGTCCAGGTGCCGCCGAGATCGGTGCTGAGCCGACGTCGTGCAGGCGTGCTGTCGACGCGTACGTCGAGGGCTTCTGAGAGTGGGCTGTCCGCGCGGCGGCCGGCGGTGAGGGAGCGGTGTCGTCGAGCCGGGCGATAGGGATGCAGAGTTCGCACCGGCTGACGGCCTCGGGGCCGGCCGGTCGGAAGACGCCGACAGCGTCGGACACCGCCAGACAGCGCAGTCGACCTCCGACATGTCGACTCAACGGTTCGGACAGCGCGCCTGCATTTCGCGCGAAATTCACTCGAAAGAGTTGTCCTGTCGGGCTGGCGTGACCTTATTTTCAGGTTGGCGTGCAGGCTTTCTGATCGGATGCGCTCAAATCCGTCTGTCTATGTTCGTTCGCGCGGTCTCTCGCGCTGTAATGCAGCGCCGATAGGGCGGTGGTGGCCCTGCGATGCGGAGTGCTTCGCTCCGATTTCATCAATATCGGGGAAGGCGCCGGCGAGGAGTGGCGGCTAGTGTCCGCATAGGCGTGAAAAAAGGGGGGCCTCGGGTTTGATTGGCCGTCGCCCACGAGACCCCCTGGCCGCGCCGGACCTGTCCTCGAACCCAAGGAGAGACGATGATCCAGCACGTTCGCCGAAAGCTCTCACGCGTTTTTTCGGCGATGCCAGAGGTTAGCATTCCGATTTCGCACGCCGTGCAAACCGCTGCGGACACTGTTCTTCTGCTGCAGCTTCGTCTCAGCTCCGTGCTCGTGACCGGCGTCACTGTCGCGTCCCTGTTCTGGCCGGAACTGGTGTCTGCCGAGACCGTGCTCGCCGTCTCGCTCGCCTTCTGCACCGACCGTAGCTGCCTAGTGCTCCTCAAGGTCCGCCGCTCCCGCTGACCTGAGCCGGCCGCCGCGCTCACGCGCGCGACGGCCGGCCGCCTGCCTGAGACGAGGTGACGCACGTGCGGCAGCAGTCAAGCGGCTCGATGCCGGGGCTGCGCGGTGAACACGACGGCCGGGCGCAACGTGTAGACGGCGAGAACTTGCGACGCCGTTGTGCCGAGGTCGCCTACGCGGTCTTCTGCTGCGAGCAGTGGCCGATCTACTCGCGATTCGCCGCAGTCGTCACCGGAAACGTGTCCTTCGGCCGCGACCTGGCGCGATCCGTCCTAGAGGAACTAGGGGCTCGGTGGCCGGCCGCTCTGCGGAGTGCCTCGCCGGCCGGCTACGCCTGGGTTCTCCTGACGGACGCTCTGACGCCCCATCGAACAGACGGTGTGCGAACCCTGTACGAGACCGTCCGCGCCGCAGAAGCGGACGCCCTGGTTCTGCGGCATCGGCTCGGGTGCTCTGCCGCCGTCGGCGGACGTGTCATGGGGTTGTCGTCCGATGCCTTTGAACTGCTGCGACGAACTGCGCTGATGAAAGCCGCCTAGTCCGGAGAACGTGTGGCATATGCCTGGGTCGAATGCCCGCTGATGTTCGTCGGTGTGCGCCGGAGCATTTCACATCACCTGCATGATGGGTTTGCCCCGAACTTGCTTCGCTCGGTGGTGTCGACGGGTAGCCTCGACGCAAGTCGCTTGCATAGCATGTGATCTCTGCCTTCGAAGAGCCCGCGCACTCACGGGGAGGCGTGCGGCCGGAGCGTGGGGAGCCCCTCATTTTCGACTCCAGAAAACCCAGCGTGGCGAGAATGTACGATCACCTTCTCGGCGGAACGGACAACTATCAGGTAGACCGGGACGCTTGCGTCGAACTACTCCGACTCGCGCCGTCTACCAGGGAACTGGCACTGGTCAACCGGGCGTGGCTCGTCCGGGCCGTCCACTACCTCGCCGAGGAGCGCGGGGTCCGCCGGTTCCTCGACCATGGCTCCGGTCTGCCCACTCGCCCGAACGTTCACGAAGTCGCGCAGGCGGTCGACCCGTCGTGCGAAGTCGTCTACATCGACAACGATCCCGTGGTCGCCGCTCACGGAAGAGTGAGCCTGGCCGAAGACCCGTCCACGACCGCCATACTCGAAATCGACATGCGCCAGACAGACCAGATCTTCGACTCCCCCGAAGTCGCCAGACTGCTGCGGAGAGACCAGCCCGTTGCGGCTCTGTTCGTGTCCGTCCTCCACTGCATCCGGGACGCAGACGATCCATGGGCCCTCGTCCGCCGCGTCGCCAGACGGCTGCCCGCCGGCAGCTACATGGTCATCTCTCAACTCGCCAGCGACGACCCCGACCTGCGCGCCCGCATCACCGACTTCATGGACGACATCACCGAAGGCCAGTGGGGCGAAGTCCGCTCGACGGGCGAGGTGAAGCGCTTCTTCGAGGGCCTCCAACTGCTCGAAGTGGACCAGCAGGAACCGGTGGAGGTCTCCACCTGGCGCCCCGACGGGGACCTCGGGCCCCGTCAGGGCGCCAACAGCGAGTGGATCGAGTACGGAGGAGTCGCCCTCATCAAGTGAGCCGCAGGGACCGGACTCAGCCGCTGAGCCGGTCGATGTAGTGCTGAATCAGCTCCAGCGTCTCCTCTTTGCTGCCCACGTCCAGCCACAGCTCATCCAGCGACAGGACGTACGCCTCCAGCTCGGCGCCCTCGGCGATCAGCTCGCCGCCCCGGTTCCTGCTCTCCAGGTAGAGCGCCCGGCCCTTCTCCTCGTCGTATGGCTTGATTAGGGTCATGGCGTTGTGCAGAGCCGAACCCGCCCGGGACGCCGAGCCCGGCAGGACGCGCAGGTGCACACGGGGCTTGTTCTCCGCCACATTGAAAAGGTGCCTGAGCTGCTCCCTCTGCGCGGCGCTACCGCCTCGCTGGGTGAGGAGGGCAGCCTCGGCGATGAGGGCTTCGTAGACGACGCCCCGGTCGCCTTCGAGCAGAGCCTGGCGTCGCATCCGGAACTCCAGACGCTCGTCCAGGTCCGTCAGGTGCTTTCGTCGCAGGTCTTCCTCGCGCGGGGTCCGGGTGAACTCCTGCATGAGCGATCTGGCGTAGGCGCGGGTCTGCAGCATGCCGGGGATGCTGGACTCGTGGTAAACCCTGATGACCTTGGCGCGCGACTCCAATGCGAACAGTGCGCGAAACGCGTCGGAGGTATCGGCCGGCGGGGCCCACCCCGGGGCCTGCTTCGACCGGGCCAGGCAGTCGCGCGCCTCTTCGATGTCCTTGTGCGGGGCGCCGTAGAAGGACAGGAGGGCCACGACCTTGTCGGACTTCAGGTCGACCTTGTTGTTCTCGTAGCGGCTCAGCGTCGGAACGGAGCCGATCTCAGGCACTCCGAGCACGACCTCGCTTTGCGGTCGACCGTTGCGATACTGCACGAGCATGTCCGCGACGGCCCGCTCCAGAGGATGAACGGACCGCCGCGGCCTCTCGCCTTCGGGCTCCGGCAGCAGGGCGAGATGAGAGGACAATTCAACTCCCTGAGTGCGAGCGGCACTTCGCCGCCCATCTAATCAGAGAATGTCCGCCCCTCCACGCGCCCGCAAGCCGTGGCCAAGGGATTCAGACAATCATGACGTTGAACTCGCCCTTCGAGGCTCCGTCGATGAATGCGGCAAGCTCGGACTTCGTGAAGATCAGCGCCGGCCCGCCGGGGTGACGGGAGTTGCGCATCGCGACGCTTTCGCCGACTGCTGCAAGCTCGACGCAGTCGTCCCTTCCGTCGCTCGCGGTCGCCTTGACCCACTGGGCCCCGACCAGCGTTCCGGCGCCCACGCCGTTGTGAACTTCCTGCACTGTGATGCCCTCTCTTTCGCTTTCCGACCAGCACCGACATGCTCATTCCTCGCTTCGATGGCCGAGGTGAGCGGGTCGTTTTCGCGCCAGCGTGAAACTTTCACGGGCCGGTGAGAACGATTCGAGATGTTAGACCCTCGCCAGGGCGTGTCGCTGTCCCTCGAAAGGGTGCCCTCGGCAGCACTTAAGCAATATGTGAGGTCATCGTACTTAAAGTGTGAAGGTAGTTCCGGAATGGCTGAATAGGGCCAGCTCTGCCGTCAAAATCCTCAAAATCAAAACACGGGCTGGGTGACTTTGATACCATTACCGGTTTTGCTTCCTTTTGGCAGGGAGGCGTGCTCGCGCGGACCGGCAGAGTGAGCAGCGGCGCCCAAGAGCGCACGGGATCGCCCTATGACCACCCCTGCCACGAGACCCGCCGCGCCCTCCGAAGAATCCGAGGACGGCAGGCTAGGCGTCGGCGGACGACACCGTAGGGACACCCACGCTGAACATCCGCCCTCCGATGATCAGGATCAGACCGGAGCCGTGCGAGCCGGTGTGGCCCCGGCGAACGCGGCCCACGGCAGGCTGATCGCCAGGCAACGGCCGTGAGCACCGCGGGGAACTGCCAGCCGGTCGTGGTGTCGACGGTGGTGTACGAGAGCACCAGGGGGCAGCAGGAGGCTCTGTCTCAGTCACCTCGACGCTGCCTTCTAGCAAGAATGATCCCAACCCGGCGAACCTTCCCGGTCAGAGCACTAGACCTCGATGAAGGCAACGACGACTGCACTCTGCAGGGCGCTGACCCAGCACAGGAGACGGAGGGGGTCGACGTCGCCGACGTACTGGCGCAGCCGCGGGCCAGTGCCGTCGCCGTGGAGCGGTTCGCCGACGTCGGGTTCGACGGCGACGACGACCAGGGCGCGGTTCAGGGCGGGCAGCTCGGCTTCGCTGGCGGTGGCGTCCATCTGCTCGGCGGCGGAGTCGGTGACGGCGATCGGGGCGCGAAGCGGGCCGTGCGGTGCGGGCATCAGGCGACGGCCGGGCGAAGTGGGTCTCGCGCGGCTCCTCCCGAGGCGTATCGTCGCCCACGTTGAGACCTGAGCGCCTATCGGCCCGCTGGAAGGGGCAAAGTGTCCGGGTGAAGAAACCACAGCCCAGGGCCGACCAGCCATGCGTCGTACCCAGTGATCCCGCCTGGTTCCGGGAGGCCGGCTGGATCGAGGGCGTACTCGAGACTATGTCCGCAGCCGCCTACACCGCGCAGAGCCACACCGGCGAGACGGACCGGTACGTGCTGCCGCCGCTGACGTACCAAATCGCAGTCGACGTCCTCGGCGACATCCGCGCCCAGATCCCCGACCGGTCGTCTCAGATCGACGGGTGCCGCGTGCTCCTGCTGGTCGTGGAGGGCCACGAGCTGGAAGCGCTCTGGGACGTGCTGGCCGTGCTGCGCCGCGCACGCGACGGCGACGAAGACACCGGGGAACTCTCCAGCCTCGTGGAGGACCGCCTCCGAGAGAGCCACCTCCGTCCCCGCACCTTCACGGACGTGATCAGCGAGCTGGAGCGCGTGCTGACACTCCTGACCCTGGACATCCCCGCCGTGCGCAGCGTGGCCACAGCGCTTCTCCTGAACCAGGACCCTGACGAGGAGCTCCGTCAGGCGTACGCCCAACTGTCCGACGTCTGGCGGTCCGTGGGCATCACCCGCTAGCTCGGCCCCGGCGCCCTATCTCTGACCCACGGTGCAAGGTAGCGGGTGATCACGTGCTCGCTGTCGTGGCGGCCTTCTCGTCGTGCTCGCGCAGCATCCGCATGACGGTGGCGGGCGAGGGGTGCTGGCCCTTCTTCGTGCCGGTGGTGATGACGAGCCGCTTGGCGATGTCGCGCAGGCTCATCTCCTGATCGCGCAGGTGGAGGGCCATGGACAGCATGTCTTCGTCGGTGACGCCCGCGCCGCCGATGGTCTTGCCGCGCTTGCGGGCAGACTCGTGGCCTCCGAGGGTGCGGTCGCGGATGTACTCGCGTTCCATGCCGGACATGGCCGCGAGCACGGTGAACACGATCCCGGAAGGGTCGTGCGAGCCCTTCAGCTCTCCGGTAAGGAACTCCAGGCCGACGTCGCCGGCCTTCAGCTCTTCGGCGAGCATGGCGAGTTCAATGCCACGGCCGAGCCGCTTGTGCTCGTGGACGACGAGGGTGACCGCGACGCCCGAGGAACGGATCTCCCCGGCGAGCTTCACGGCTGCCTCCAACTCGGGGCGCCGGGCGGCGCGGGTGGAGATCTTCTCCGAGAAGACGCGGGTCACCCCGGCCTCGGTGAGGGAGTCGAGCTGTGCATCGAGGGACTGCCTGGCGGTTGAGGCTCGTGCGTAGCCGAGGCGCACGTGCCCGACCGGTTCGGCGCCGGCGCTCACTGGCCGGGGCAGCTCGGTCCACACCGACCCCGGCTTCCGTACGGCCGGGGTCGGCACGCTGAGCGCCTTAGCGAGTAGGGGCACGAGGCGGAAGCGGGCCGTGTGGTACTGGATGGCTACCTTGCTCTTGCCGGTCCGGCAGGGGGAGCCCGCGGGGGCCGCGCAGGTGGACATCGGACAGTCGCGCGATTCTACGCGCTTGAAGTCGTCGCTCACGCACCGGAGCGTTTCATGAGAGCGTTTCAGGAGTCCACGCATTTGAAACAACTCATGAAACATGATCGCCGCAGGCGGACCGCCGGGCGGGCGGGTGTTTCACGAGCGAACACCTATGAAACGGGGGCGTCGATCGGCGTGCGGCGCCATGAACTGAATCTCGGTCAATCCCGTCAGGACGTCCTGACAGTTGAGCGCTTGTCAGGTTAGCCTGACATCTGTAGACGTTGGGCGACCGAGGGAGCTCTGCCATGTGGAATGACGATCGCGACGGACGCCGCGAGCACGAGGGCCTGGCCCGCGCCCTGGCCCTGGGCGGGGCACCGGATAGGCGGGTCTGGAACGGCCACGCCTGGCAGGAGTGGGACTCCTGGCAGGAGACCGGCCTGGTCACCTTCCGGCTGCACCCCGGCGAGCCAGCCGCGCTGCGCGCCGAGTGCCAATGCGTCTGGTACGGTCCCGCCCACCCGGTCGGCGACGACCCGGCCGCCGTCGCGGCCGCAGTGCGGGCGGACTGGCAGAAGCACCTCGCTGCCGAGACAGAGGCGATGTATCCGGTGGATGTCGCCGACGAGATCGATGACCTGTGCGCCCGGCTGCACGCCCTGCTCCAGGAACACCCGCTCGGCACCCTGGGCGCGCTGCGCGAGCTGGACGGGCGGATCGAGCCGCTGCGCACCGTAGCCGTCGCCCGCGCCCGGCACCGGTCGGAGTCCTGGCAGAAGGTCGCCAGTGCGCTCGGCGTCACCCGCCAGTCCGCCTGGGAGAAGTACCAGTTCGCCGGTACTCCCGAGGACGTCGAGGCCGCGTACGCAAAGACCACCCTTCACCTCGGCGCGGAGGCGTCAGCATGACCGATCCCACCACCGGCAGTGTAGGAACCCGAGCGCGGCCCGGCGGCCCAAGCCCGGCCCACGTCAGGGTGACAGGCCCGCCATCGCTTTGACGCGCTCCCTCGGAGTGCCACCCGCCTCACCGACCCGGACGGGTTCGCCTTCCGGGCGCTGCACCCGCGTTGGCACACCGTCATGGAGGACGGGCGGCGGCAGCACCGGCCGACTTCAGCCAAGGCGAGAGTCTCTAACCATGCCCCTACGGGTTGTTAGGGCGTCTGACTCCCTTCGCACACAGCGCCACCCGCGCCGAGGCCGTAAATGCCGATGTCGCTGCTGAATTTCCCAGCCACGAGAGTGCGGACCTCGTACCAGTCACCCTCGATGTCGTCGCGCTGCCAGACTGTTGCGTCCACGGGTAGATTGTTGGAGTAGGACCGGATGTAGCCGAAGGTGAACGCGCCCGTGTAAAAGCACGAGTTGGTGCTGGCGCTCAAGATCCTATGGCCGGTGAAGTTGGTCCCGTCCCAGACGCAGAGGCGAGAGGACGGACATCCGCCCGCGGCTCCGGCGCTGGGTGCCGTTGCGAGCACTCCGCCGGCTGTCATCGCAACGACGGAGACCACCGTTGCGGCTCTTGCTTTCCAGTTCATGGGGAGTTCCCTTTCTCCGGTGAGCTTTCGACACCCGGAGCCTAGAACCGGCGTGGCTGGATCGCGAGAGCGCGAATTGGTCGTCTGAGCAGCCGATATCGCGCGACGTCTTCCAGGACGGCTACAGGGTTCACCTCGCCGAGACTTGCGGGGTGGATGCTCCGAACCTGGTCACGCATGTCGCCACGACGACTCCACCGTCCAGGACGTGCGGCAGGTCGCCCTGTCCACGCTCACCTTGCCGCGACCTCTTGCCCGGGCCTCTCTCCGC
Organism: Streptomyces sp. NPDC046985; assembly: GCF_040644415.1. Classification (NCBI taxonomy): domain Bacteria; kingdom Bacillati; phylum Actinomycetota; class Actinomycetes; order Kitasatosporales; family Streptomycetaceae; genus Streptomyces; species Streptomyces sp. NPDC046985. The sequence goes on along the minus strand of NZ_JBEYWK010000023.1, from coordinate 97,021 downwards.
CCCTGTGTCGCCCTGACCGGCTGTCGGTCGTGGCGCGCGCCCCCGTCTGGAGGGACAGCGAAAGGCGACCCAATGGTGTACGGGCGGCCCCGCCCAGGGCGCACGGCACGGGGCCGCCCGAGCCCTGCAGTCCTGTCAGATCAGGGCACGAGGACGACACTAGATCGCACCGCCGTCACTCGCCCGCTCAGCGTCTCGCCTGGGTGAGGACGGCGCCTTCGACACAGCCCCGCCGCCGAGGTCCTCGCCCGGTGGCCGGGGACCGGGAAAGCGCTGAGACCCCGGCCCGGCAGGCCGACGACCACGGCGACCTCTACGTCACGCGGCGCCCGCAGGTGGCAGAGCCATGACCGTACGGCCTCGACCCGGACGGCAGGCCGACACCTCGACGGCAGTGATCCACGCGCTCTACGGCCAGGGCGAGTCGCGTCCGCGCCGACAGACGGCGCAAACCCGTTCGGAGTTCACGCGCCTGGGCGAGGCGGCGCGGCGCGCCCCGGACCGTCACTCGGTCTGGGGCGCGCCGCCGTGTCCCTTCACTCTGCGGCGCAACGTCACTTGTAGGTCGCCGGATCGCGCCGACCGTCCGGCGAGGTCGATTCGATGCCTGCGGCGTACCGGGCGCTGGCCTTGCAGCGGGGGTCAGTGGTGGTGGCCTCCCCAGCGGGGGGTCCAGGAGTCGGGGTCGTCGTAGCGGGATCCCCAGGAGACGGAGTCGACGATTCGGTTACGGTCGTTGCGCAGGGTCGCCGTGTCGCCGTCGTTGTTCCAGACGTAGTTGCGGCGGTCCTGGTAGACGTCGTGGCGGGCGTCGAGGCCGACGCCGGTGTGGACGCGGACGGTGGAGCGGCCCTCCAGGCGATAGTGGCGGAACTCGTACGTGTGGCCGTCGCGGTCCGACAGCGTCCAGCCGTCCAAGTCCACAGCCCAGCGGCTGTCGTTCGTGATCTCCACCCACTCCCCGTTCAGCGAGCGGTTGGTGCGGTCGTCGCGGCCTGGGGAGTCGTACTGCACGCGGCTGATCTGGACGTCCCACCGGTGCCAGCGGTGGTGGTCGGCCGCCGAGGCCGGCACGGCGATCGCCGCGGTCATGGCCCCGGCCGTCAGGACGGCGGCGGTCAGGCGGCGGGCGGTGGAGGAAACGGTCACAGGTCCCCCTGCAGGGTGCGGGCACACCCCTTGTGCGCGGCACCGGGCCGTGGGTGCGGGGTGTGCGGTGTGCTGGTGCGCGGCCCGGTCGGCCGCACACCCACACCATGCCCGCTCCGCGAACGCGATACGGGCGAAACATGAAGAGTGTGACGACTCACTGGTATTTCTGTGACTGTCGCCTGTAACACTCATCTATGCGACCGATGCACCAGGTTGACGCCCTGAGAGACCGGACAGCGCTGCAGCGCCTGGCCTCCAATCCTCGCCCGCCAGAACGCGCCACCCCGGCAGCGCCCGAGCCGTCACCTGAAAGTGAGTAACGACCCCTCCCGTCCGCCGAGGATGGCGCCCCAGGGGCCGCTTCCCGGGAAACGGTGCAGGGTCTTGATCATGTGGACGTGTCCGGCTGCGCTGGCCGCTTCGCCCGGTCGCGGCGGTGCTCGACGTAGGTCTTAGGGTCGTCGTCGTGTCAGTCGCCGACCCGGTGGAGGAAACTGACGGGAGACGCCATGGGCGTGCTGGGCTCGTAGGTGCCCGATGCGCTGGGAGACCGACGGTGTGCGGCGCCACCCGGGCGGAAGATGCAGCCCGCAGGCGCTTACGGCCGGGTGGGCGCGGATCGAATCAGACCATGGCCAACTCCCGGGCCACTAAAATCCACCCGCTCCTCAACGCCTCATCGACCCGTCCCAGGGCCGCCCCGCCGCCCCAGGCACGCGCCGCGGCAGTCGTCACGGCCCGGTTCTCGTGCAGCTACGACCAGGTGTGTCGTGTCCCTGAGAGTGATGCTCCCGGCCTTGGTGCCGCGAGGGGCCTGATCTCGATAGCGTCCGTGCGAAGCACCGCATCCCGTCCGAAGAAGCCGGAGGACGGTCCCTGGCGGAGGCGGCATCTCCCCGGGGTAAGGCTGTCCATGCCTATTTCGCCGTCCACCGTGCGGCCACGTCGGCCGGGCGCTGAAGTCCTCGCGCGGGTCCGGCTCGCCGGATCGGATGCGGGCCCCGGTCGGTCGCGCGCTGTCCGGGCGGTGTGCGCTGCGCCCCGCCGGCGCAGCTCTGTCAGCAGCCGGGCGGCTGCGAGCATCCCCCAGGACCACTGGCCGCACTCCCCGTGGCCGCGCTCAGCGCCCTCTCTAGACGGCGCCCGAGGGCGTGCTCGTGAGCTGCTCTGGCGTCAGCAGGATCTCCGTCACACGTGGAGTGGGTCCGACTTCCTGACCTTCACGACGCTTGCGGAAGCCAACCCCGCGCAGGCGGGGAGCAATGGACCTTCCTAGACCGTTCCCGCGCCGTGGAGGGAACATCCCCGCGCGCGCGGGGACCACCGCAAGGCCACCTTGGTGTCGACGTCGGCGTGGGGACCACCCCCGCATGTACGGGGACGAGACGCACTCTCATGATGGCACGTGCTGGCGGCCGCCGGCACAGCTTCACGCAGAGACGCGAACACCCCTCCTCGTGGGTGTCGGTCAGCAGGTCGATGGCGGGCTCGGGGGCCAGCCGAGAACACCGCCGTACGGGCGTGGTGCTGGTTCACTGCGGGGTCCCTTCGCCGGGCGCGGGCCTGTCGCAGAGGCGGCGGCTGGGCGGCGCCATCCTGGCGGCCGGCACCCTCAGGCCAGGTTGCGCCGCAGCGTCAGGAGGACGGGCCGCCGTCCGCGCAGAGCAGGGCGGACCCGGTGCGCCTCGCAGAGCATGGTGTCGGCCGGCGCTTCGCCCAGCTCGCGCCGCGACTGGTCGCCGCAAGCGATCCACAGCCGGGGAAGCCGCTCTCACATCGCGGGCTCGCCGGGCCGCTCTTCCAGGTGTTCCTGCGTCAGGCCAGCAGCGGCGACCTGCTCGGGCCGCGCCGGTTCCGCGCCACGCCGCAGCGCGCGGGTGACGACCAATCGGCCGTCCGGGGTCAGGACGCGTCCGAGCTCGCGCAGCGCCGCCTCGCGGTCGGCCGCACCGCCGAAGGCGTCCGCGCACGCGATGCCGTGAGCGGAGCCGTCAGGCAGGCCGGTGTGCTCCAGATCGCCGACATGGAAGACGGCGCGGTCGGCGGCAGGGCCGAAGAGGCGGGCGCGGCGGGCGGCGTCCACAGAGGACAGGGGACAGGTCGAATCCGACCAGTCTTGCTCGCCGACGGTGTGATCGCGGGCGGGCGCCAAGGCCCCTCCAGGATCGGCACGGCGTCCCTCGCGAACCGTTGGCGGGGCTGGAGGGCGCACATGGGCCCGAGTTGGCCGATGATCCGGTCCGCCGCCGACTTGGAGCCCCGAACAGCGGGGCCAACTGGCGCATGGTGAGGTTCGTGCGCCGGCAGGCCGCGACCAGCAGTGCCGGGTCCTCCAGCGGCAGGCTCCACGGCCGGCCTTAGCGGACCGCGTCCGCACCCTCGCGTCGCAGAACCGTCACCGGCTTCCCGAGGGCGCGCGGGCTCAGCCCGGCGAACGGGGCTGTCCAGGACGGCTCCCACGCCGTGATCACACCAGCCACCACAAGATCATCTCACCCGTGACCAGAAGTCACGGGAAGGCCCTTAGCGGGTCGTCACTGTAGGCGCCATCGTCAGGAGCCGGTTTGGTCCGCCTCGTAGGCAGTCCGCGACCCGGACCACGGGGTCGCGGCTCTCAAGCCGCAGCCGCCGCGCGAGGTCGGCGTCTGAGAGTCGGTGAAGAGCAGCAGTCCGGGCGCCGTCGCCGCCATGGCCTCCGGCAGCCGCCCCTAGGCGGTCGCCCGCGTCATCTGCCGCCAACACAGCGCCCGCACTACGCCACCGCCTAGGCACACCGCGCACGGGCCGCCCGAGACGAGGCCGTCGACGGCGATCCGGTCCATCACGACTCGTGCCGCGTCGGCCTCGATCACGTTTGCTCGCAGTCACAGCAGGCTGGTCTCGCAGGCGAAGCGCAGCGCGCGGCCTCCCTCAGCACTCCGACGGGCATCGCCCATCCCTCGTGCATCAGCCGATTCCCGAGGTTCGTCGGGGTCGGCCGGGGTCGGGTGGCGGAGGTCACAGACCAGAAGGCCGGCGGGGCGACACGACGCGCGTCAAGGCATCTACCGCCGGCGCCGACGTTTGAGCGCGTGCTGGGTACGGCTGGCGGCTACGGGGCGAGGGATCCACAAGACCGTCTTCGTCGGTCTGGACCTTGAAGCGATCGGCGGCCTGGTTCCGCTCGACGCGGTCTTCAGGCTCCCATCATTCGGCGGCAACGCGTAGCGCCTGAGTGTCGGACGTCCTCGCTCGCTCGCACGATCAGAGTTCATAACGCGTTTTCTGCCAAATTGGGCATTGTCGTGGATTGTTGAGCACCTGACTCCTAGAGTTAGACGACTCATCGTTGCCTCGCCGCGCACCAGCTAAAGCTGTGTGACGAGGAGGCAGTGCGCGAACGGCATGTTGGGGGCACGGCATGGGAATCGACGTCAGCCGAGCCAGTGACGCGCGCATCCAGAATTTCCTGCTCGGCGGCGCCGACAACTACCCGAGAGACCGGCAGGCCGGCAAGGAGCTGCTGGCTCTCGCACCCGACGCGCAGCGTCTGGCGCGCATCCATCGGGCGTTTCGCATGCGGGCCGTGCGCTATCTCGCCGCGGAGCGCGGAGTCAGGCAGTTCCTCGACCACGGCCCCGGACTGCCGGTGCGGGGAAGCCTCCCCGTCCACCAGATCGCCCGACGAGCCATCGCGCAGGCCCGAGTCGTCTACATCGACCAAGACCCCCTAGTGGTGGCGCACGCCCGGATGATGCTCGAGGAGCCGGGCACCCTGGTTCTCGACGCCCACGTCCTGGAGACCGATGCCATCCTCTCCGGGATCAAGAAGGCCGGCTTCTACGACCCGACCGCCCCGGTGGCGGCCCTGTTCGTCTCCGTGCTGCACTGCGTCCCGGACGCGGACGACCCCTGGCAGAGCGTCAGACACCTCATCAGGTCTCTGCCGTCCGGAAGCTACCTCGCGCTGTGCCACCTGGCGAGTGAAGACGAGGACTTCCGAGAGGAAGTCACCTCACTCATGAGCGAGTCCACCGACAACGAATGGGCGTGCGTACGCTCTGTGGACCAGGTCCACCGCTTCTTCGAGGGCCTTGAACCTGTGGGTGGCCCACTCGGCGACGTCGCGTACTGGCGCAGCACTCCGGATATCCAGCCGCAGCAGACCCGGAGATGGTTCGAATACGGCGGGGTGGCCCGGGTCCCCTGACGGATTAGGCTACGCGATGCCCCTTGGGGATCGCGCCCGGGTGGTAGCGCAGCGGCGTCTTCGCCAGGTCGGCGGTCAGCCAGTCAAGGGCCCGCTGGGCTCGCTCCGCATCCCGGCACCGGTCGGCCAGCGCCTGCGGTCCCAGGTCGGCGGGGCCCGGGCGGCATCCACCTCGGCGGGGACGACGTCGCACGCGAAACGGTCCGCCAGCTCGTCGGCGGCGGGCCGGGGCCAGGCGGGGGCGAGGGCCTGGACGGCGTGGTCGGTGTACTGCAGTACCAGCTCCAGCGCGTCGGTGAGGGTGAACCCGTGGACCGCGGCGAGCTGGTCGTCGACGGCGAGCGCGGTCGTGCGGGTCTGCCGCAGCACGATCCGGGGTGGTCGAGCTGGCCGGGGTGGACCAGCAGCCGCCGGCCGGCGGCTGCGAAGCGGACCAGGGCGCGCGGGTCGCGCGGCTCGGCCCCGGTCACCGCCATCCGCCCCGGCGCCGCCCTCACGGCCGCCTCGATCAGCACCGGGAGGTCCTGGGGTCCAGCCTAGTCTCCCGGGTGCGCCGAGCAGCGCAGCACCCGGGTCCACAGCAGGAACAGGTGGTCTTGAAGGCGGGCGCAGTCCGGGGAGGCGAGCGCGGCGTCCAGCAGGATCAAGCGAGGTGGTCGAGTACCGTCGCAGCACCTGGTCGACGGGCTTCCACCGCACCGCCCGCAGTTGCCCGGACGTGGGCCGATCCACCGTCGTCGTCGCATCCCCTCCTTCCAGGCTGATCTGGTGCTGATCGTGGCAGGAACGGGGGCCGGGCGCCGGAGGTTTCGGGCGTAAGCGCCGGCCCGGACCATGCGCCTCGTCGTGCCCGCGGCTCCGCTCCCGCGCGCCCGACGTGAGGTGGCCGGTGAGAATCAGGAGGCGCGCCTGTCCCCTCCTCTGGAGCCGATGCTCGCCCGGTCCGTCACCGCGCTGCCTGCGCCGGGCGGCCGGCGCCTGCTGTTCGAGCAGAAGACGGACGACTACCGCGCCATCGTGTTCGCCGGCCCGGCTCCTTATCTCCAGTCCCGGCGCGGCGCCGACCTGGCGCCGACGTTCCCGGAGCTCGCCCGCGCCGCGGCCGCGCTCGGTATCGAGGCGGTCCTGGACGCCGAACTGGTGGTGCACAATGACGGCCGGCTCGACTTCGCCGCCCTGAAGCAGCGGGCCCGCCGCCGCGGGGCCGCGGCGGAACGCGCCGCCCTCGCCCGGCCGGCGCATCTGGTCGTCTTCGCCCTCCTGGAGCTGGACGGCGACGTCCTGGTACGGGAGCCGCTGCGGCGGCGCCGGGTCGCGCTGGAGGACCTCTTCGCCGCCCGCCGGCTGTCGGCGCCCTGGGCGCTGTGCCCGCAGACCAAGGACCGGAATACTGCCCTCGCCTGGCGGGACCCCGCCTGGGGAGCGGCCGGGATCGAGGGCGTCATGATCAAGGATCCGCATTCCCCGTACCGGCCCGGCGTGCGCGGCTGATCCAAGCTGAGGGCCAGGACGACGACGGAGGTCATCGTCGGGGCCGTCACCGGCACCGTGCACGCCCCCACGAGCCTCCTGCTCGGCCGCCTGGATGCCGCGGGCGGCCTGAAGTTGGTCGCCCGCACCACCGCGCTGGCCCACCCGGCGTCCGCCGAACTGGGTGCGCATCTTCGTCCCGCCGGACCGGACCATCCCTGGCACGGGCGGACGTTCTCCGCCGGGTGGCACACCAAGGAGCCGCTGCAGTTCGAGCCGGTCGTCCCCGAGCAAATCGGCGAGATCGCAGCCGACACCGCCCGTCGACCTGGGGCGCTACCGGCACCCGGCCCGCTACCTCCGGCTGCGCGACGACATGGGTCCCGGCGACGTCGACCCGGGCTGACCCGACTCCACGGCTGCACCGGCGGCCGGGTGTGCGGAGGCGTCGTACGGCTGCCGGGATCACACGCTTAATCACTCTTTCGGTTCGCGTTCGATCTCCTGCGGCAGCAGTGTCAGCGCTGGCTGGCAGGCTGGACCGGACCAAGGCGAGACCATGCGCAGCAGCAGGAGAGGGCACACCATGGACCAGTTCAGGGGCTACTGCCGCGTCATTGAGGCCACGCTCGCGCGCGCCGGATACGCGGATGCGGAGTTCACGGTGCGCCGGGCCCAGGGTGCGACGGAGGGCCGGTGGGTGTGGATCGGCGGCGCCGCGGAGCTGACCGGCCGGGAGTGGCCCGACGGGCTGGAGCTGGTGTGGAGCTCGTCCATGGGCTGGGCGTACCGGGAGCGGGGCGGCGACAAGCTCGTCGCGTTGCCGGTGCCGGCGCTGGCTGCGCCCGAGGCGATCACCGCGCTGCTTCCGGCGCTCATGGACGGGCGCCGCGATCATCTGCCGGCGTCCGAGGACCGCTGGGAGCATGCCGCGGTTTTTGCGCAGTGGGCGGAGTCGGCCGCGGTCCTCGGCGACGACAAGAACGACGCGGCGTACCAGCGCCACGAGGAGGAAGCCGCGACGTTCGACCGGTGGCAGACCGAGCTGGACGGCGCTCCGCCCGCCGAGCCGGCGGTTGCGCCGGAGACCGACGGCGCCTCGGGGGCTGCCGGGGCAACCGCGCACGGGGCCGGTGATCGCACCGTCGCGGATGCGGCGGAGCAGGCCAGGCGCGCGCACGTGAACACCGTCCTGACCTGGGCCGTCAGGGCACGCAATGACCGTCGCCACCACGCGGACCCGGAGCTGTTCGGGGTGTTGTGTGACTTCTTCACCCGGGCCGTTGTCTTCCCGGGCCAGATGGACCCCCACGACGAGCAGCGCCATACCAGCGACCCGTCGCGGGCCCTGTCGCACCTGCTCATCCAGCACCTGGAGGACTTCGGCCTGGACTTGGAGGATCTGCCCGAGCTGGAGTTGCCGGAGACGTCGGTGGTGCCGGTCGGTGACGCGGTGGCCGAGTGCGTCGCCCAGGCGCTGCGCTCCAGCAGTTGGTTCACGGCCGCGGCCTCGGTGCCGGGATCGGACGGTGGGCAGGTGGGGTTCCACACCGTGTTCGGCGCTCGGGGAGTTCTTCACCTGGGTGATGTGTCTGGAGGCGGTGACGCGAAGGTGTAGGGGCTGAAGGGACTCAGCGAGGCAACTGCCGCAGACGGGCATCCGGTGCGTGGCGACGCGGCTGGGCGGCCATGACGTCTGCTACTGGTCGTAGGCCCAGCTGTGGCCCGTCTGGCGGTACTGCTCAACGGGGATGGGCGCGACCCCGGGTCGCATCCGTGCCGTGTAGAGCAGGCCGTCCAGGTGGTCGATCTCGTGGTGGATCAGCCGGGCGAGTCCGCGCTCGTAGACGGTGGTCGTCTGTTGTCCCTCCAGGGTGGTGGTCTCCACGGTGATCCGCAGGGGCCGGGGCACGAGGCCGCGGACGTCGAAGAACGAGAGGCAGCCCTCGAACTGCTCGTCGTCGGTGCCATCGTGGTCGGTGATGCGAGGGTTGAGCAGGGTGATCGCCGGGGTGCCGGGTTCCGGGGGCTGGACGACGGCGGCGGCCCGGCCGATCGCGATCTGGGGCGCCGCGAGGCCCATTCCCTTGGCGAACGGGTGGACCCGCCCGATCTGCTCCATCGCGGAGACCAACAGTTCGACGGTCTGCTCGGCGGCCGCGCGCTCGGCCGGAAGGTCGAAGGAGCGGGCCGGCTCGGCGAGGACGCCCGCTCCGCGCTGCACGACTCCTAGGGTGCGCATCTGCTCGCTGGGCCGCACCTGGATCACCTGAACTCCTCTAGTTTCACGTCATGTTCGGGTCTGGCTCGAAACCGCCATTCCAGACGGTACCGGGCGTGGAGCGCGGGTGTAGGGGTGCTCCAGGTGAAGACGCGCATCGTGCCCTCGTCGCGCTGGACGGGTGCCGTCCTGAGCGGGGCGGCCTCGGCGGTCATGGAGGTCTCGGTGCCCCATACGGCGGGGTCGAGTGCGATAGGGAAGGCGAGTTCGACGGCTAGGCGCTCGGTGGGCAGGCGGACCGCGCGCTGGAACCAGCGGCCCCACTTCTCCTCGCTGACCGAGTAGGCGTACTCGATCCACACCGATTCCCCCGGGTAGAGCGGGAAGCGGCCCTCGGCGTTCTCGAAGCTCAGCCACACTTCCTTGAAGGCGTCCCGGTCGTGCTTGGCCTGCCAGCGCATCGCCTCGCCCCGGCATGTCGCGGTCAGGTCGAGTTCGTCCCAAGTCAACGGGTGTTCGCGGTAGTGGGCGTTGGAGCGTTCCGGCTCTCCGGGGTAGCGGTCGACGCTGATGCGGATGAGGTAGCGGGTGATCGGCTCGCTGCCGGTGTTGCGCAGCAGCCGGCGCATCGTGAGCCGGTAGAGGCGGCCGTCATAGTCGAGGCGGGCGGCGTCGTGCTCGACGACGATCGCCGAGCCGGTCGCGTACGGGTGCTCCACCCGGCGGGGAGCCGGTACGGTCGCGAGCGCGGTGCGGGCCTTGGCCGCCTCGTAGTCCAGCCAGCGCGTCCAGATGGCCTTGCCCGCGCCGAGGTTCTCCTCGGCGCGGCGGGCGAAGTCCTCCGTGGGCTTGTGCCGGCCGGACTCCATGTGGCTGACGTAGGACGGGTCGAAGCCCATCCGCCGGGCCAGCTCGCGCTTGGGCAGGCCGCGCACCTCGCGCCAGTGGGCGACCTCCGCCGCGAAGTCCTCGGCGGCCTGTTCGGCGCTCTGCGCATCGTCGTGCGCGTCCATCGAAGCCCCCGCCTTGATGCTGGATGAGATGAGTGAACCGTGAGTGATCTTGATTCATCATTCTGTCACGGCCCTTGCTGCGAGTTTCCTTCCTTCACTGGCCCAGGTCGAGCCCCGGGCCTCGAGGAGGAGGGTCGCAGCGATGCGTCTGCTGTATCTGCTCAACGTCTCCAACGCGAGCCGTCTGGCGGCTGATTCGGGCTTCACCTTCGCGGATCTGCTCGCCCCGGCCCTGGCCGATGCCGGGGTCGAGGTGACGGTGGCCTCCCCCGTCGCGGTCGGCGACGCCCGGGTGCACTTCGCGCCGACCCTCTCGCCGCCGTCCACGAAGTACCGGGCCCGCTTCGACCCGGGGATGGACGCCTTGGTCGCGCTGTTCCGCGAGCGGCGGCCCGAGGTGGTGGTGGCCAACCAGATCGAGGCGGCCCCCGCGATCCGGGCCGCGCTCCTGGAGGCGGGGGTGGACGCGGTGGTCGCCGGCTACTGCCACTACCTGCCGTTCTCCTTCACCGACACCGGCGTCCTGGAGCTGGACCCGGCGATGGACGACCGGGGTCTGGGGCGCAGTGTGCTGCTGGCGTTCGCCGCCGGCCTGGCGGCCTGCGACCGCGTCCTGGTCCACTCCTCCACCGCTGCCTCCTGGACCACGGCGGCCGCCGCCCGCACCGGCGTCGAGCTCGGCGAGAAGCTGCACATCGTCCCCGCCCCCAGGGACGTCCGGCTGGTGCGCGACCCGGACAGCGTCACGCCGCCCGAGGGCCGGGCCACCGGCCTCTACAACCACCGCCTGTACGCGCACTACGGCACCGCGTCCTTCACCCGGCTCGCCCGCCGTCTGGTGGCCGACGCGCCGGTGCGGCTGACGGTGATGGACCTGTTCGGCACCCGCAGCCCCGAGCGCGTCCGTCTCGATTCCAGTCCCGAGCGGCACCTGGAAGAGCTGGCGGCCACGGACGGCGTCACCATCGCCTCCGACCGCGGCGACCGCGTGCGCTACCGCAACCTGCTGACCGGCGTCCACTTCGGCATCGCACCGTTCCGCCCCGGCTGCCCCTGGTCGATGTCGGTGATCGACTGCCAGGCCATGGGCCTGCCCGTGATCGCCCCGCGCACCGGCTGGCTGGCCGAGCACGTCGACGCCGAGCTGCTGTTCGACACCGACGAGCAGGCCGTGCAGATCGCCTCCCGCCTGGCCGCCGATCCCGAGTTCTACCTCCTGCACGCCAAGCGGGCCTACGCCTCCACCGCCCACCTCGCGCCCCCCGCGGTCGCCGCCCGCTACCTGGAGGCGGTCCGGTGACCGGCTTCGACGCGGTCCAGCTCTCCTACGACGAGCCGCAGGCCGATCTGCTGCACACCCGTCTCGCCCGCGTGCTGGGCGCGCCGGTCAAGCGCCTGCACGGGGTTCGGGGGATGCGGCGCGCCTACCGGCTCACCGCCGAGCTCGTCGACACCGAGCATTTCCTCCTGGCTGATGGCGACTTCGCCATCGACGAGACGTTCTCCACGGGCACGGTCGAGCCGCTGGCCGAGGGGGTGGCGATGCGGGTGTGGCAGGCCGCCAACCCGGTCAACGGCCTCATCTACGGCTATGGCGGCCTCAAGCTCATCCGCCGGACGGCGCTGCGGGAGATGGGACAGGCCGTCGACGTGCTGGCCGCGCTGCCCGGCCGGGTCGAGTTCTGCCGGCACAGCGCCGGCGTCACGCAGTTCAACCAGTCGCCGTTCCACGCGTGGAAGGCGGGTTTCCGGGAGTGCGCGATGCTCGCGCGCGGCAGCGAGTACGGCATGACCGACACCTCCGCCCATGATCGGATCGACGCCTGGACGGCCAGCCGGGACGGCGCCTTCGCCTCGTACGCGGCGGCCGGCGCCCGCGACGGTCTCGAGTTCGCCCGTGCCGTCGGCCGCGACCCGGAGCGGTTCGAGGCGCTCAACGACCCCACCTGGCTGCTTCAGCACTTCGCCACCCTGCGCGAGCAGTTGGCGGTCACCGGATGAGCCGCGGCCCGGGGCCGGTGGTGCTGATCGAGCCGTACGCGCACCGGGGCGGCGGACACCACCAGCGCACGCTGCTCGCACTCGCCGAAACCGGAGAGAGCCTCGTCGTCGCCCCGGCCGGCTTGAGCACGGAGGCAGGCGCGCTGCTGCGATCCGGCGCCCGGATCGCCACCGGCCCGGACGGGGCGGCCGCGCGGCTGCTGGGAGCCGCCGCCCGGGCGGCGGAGCGCGTCTCGGCCGCCGGCCGGCGCGCGTTCGCGTCCCGGCGCTGGCCCCGGCCGGTGCGCCGGCTCCCGCACCAGGTCACCCTGGTGGCCCGGTGCCTGACCGAGGCGTCCTGTCTGCGGACCGCGCGACGCCTCGCCCCGCAGGCGCAGGCCGTGGTGGTCCTCAGCGCGAGCGAGGCCCTGCACGGCGCGGCCGCGGTGCTCGGCGGGCTCCCGCATCTGCGGTTCGTCCACGAGCTCGTCACCTCCGAGGACCGCCCCGTCCGGTTGCTGGCCCGGCTCGCCCGCTGGGGCGAGCGGCGGGTGGTCGTGCTGTGTCCGACCGCCGCCGTCCGCGACCAGCTCACGGCGGCCTTCCTACACCTCCCCGGCGCGGTGCGGGCCTTCGCCGTCGACGACGGGCGGCTGCTGACCGAGGCCGAACGCGACGTCGCCCGGACCGCCTTCGCCATCCCCGCCGACGCGACAGCCGTTTGCCTGGTCGGCGGCTGGTGGCCGTACAAGGACATCGCCACCCTCGACGCCGCCTTCGCCCGCCTCACCGCCCCGCTGCACGTCCTGGTGGCCGGCACACCGCTGGACGACACCGTCCTGGCCCGGTGGCACCGGCTGCCCCACGTCCGTCTCCACACCGTGCCCGGCCCGGTCGCCGACGAGGTCCTGCGCCTCGTCTACGGCGCCGCCGACGCGGCCCTGGTCACCCGCAAGCCCGGGGTCGGCAAGGAGTCCGGGCTCGTGATGGACACCGTCCGCCTCGGCATCCCGCTGATCATCTCCGAACACGACCCCGAGCTGACCGGACGGCTCCGCGCACAGCCGTGGGTCCGTTCCTTCCCGGCCGGCGACGCCGGCGCCCTCGCCGAGGTCCTGGCCAAGCTCTCCGCCGAGACGCCCGCCCCTCCGGGGCCGACGGCGCCCACGGTGCTGGACCTGTATCCGGCGGCCGAGCAGGCCGCCTTCCTCACCGATACCTACGCCCGTCTGATCCAGGAGTGCCGATGACGTCCGCCCCTCCCGCCCTGGTCGCCGTCGTCGGACCGGTCGAGCCCGCGCTGCTGGCCGCCTGGACCGGCCACTACCGGCGGCTCGGCATCGAGCGGTTCCTCCTCGCCTTCCACTTCCCCGACCACGTCCCCGACGCCCAGCGGCGCCGGCTCCTCGCCGCCGCCCGCGAGCTCGGCATCGTCAACACCCGGGTCGCTACCGGGCCGTGGCACGAACACACCAACACCGAGCTGCGTGACGCCCTGCGCCAGACGGCCGGGGACGGCTGGCACCTGATCGCCGACTCCGACGAGTTCCACACCTACCCGGCCCCGCTCACCGACGTGATCGACCAGGCCGAAGACGCCGGCCGCCGTGTCGTCGGCGGGCTGCTACTCGACCGCGTCGCGGCCGACGGCAGCCTCGCCCCCTGGCACCCGGGCCCCGGCCTCGATCAGGCATTCCCCCTCGGCGGGCACCTCACCCACCGGCTCCTGCTCGGCGACCCGCGCAAGATCGTCCTCGCCCACTCCTCGGCCACCTTGGCCTCCGGCAACCACCGGGCCCCCGGCCACAAACCCGATCCGGACACGCTCACGTGCGTGCACCACTTCAAGTGGCGCGCCGGGGTCCTGGACGACCTGCGCCGGCGGGTCGAACGCTTCTCGTCCGGTGCCTGGTCCGAGCACACCCCGGCCGTCCGCAGCGAGGCATCGCGCCTGCTTGAGCACATCGGCCGGCACTCCGGCCGGGATCGACGTGTCCGACCCCCGGCTGGCCTTCCGCCGCGTCACCCTCGACCAGCTCACCGGCGTCTGGGCAACCGAGGCGGCCACGATCACCACCGCCTGGTGCCCGCCCGCGCCTCAGAGCCAGCCAGGCTCCACGATTTCCTCGCCCTCTCCCTGAGGGGCTTCGAACCGGGCGAAGAAGTCGTCCAGGGCCTCCGGCGTCACCAGCAGCGAGTTCGCGTCCCCGCGCTCGTTTCGCTCCGCGAGCCGGCGCAGCAACTCCTCACGCCCGACCGGGAAGTACAGCAGCTTCCACCGCCCGCCGGCCGACTCCACCAGCTCCTTCATCGCCTCGCGGTCCTTACGCGGCCACAGCCCGTGGTCCCACACCACATCCCGGCCCTGCGCGACCAGCTCCGCCAGCCGCCGGTGCATCTCGTCGACGACCGGGGCCTCCTTCTCGAAGTAGGTGTCCTCCCGGTAGTCGATGCCGTACCGGCCGTGTCGTTCGAAGACGATCTCGTCCACCGACAGCCGCACCGCGCCCCGGGGCTCCAAGACCTGCTGGGCGTACGTCGTCTTGCCCGAGCCGGTGAGACCCACCAGCAGGAACACCACCGGAGTCTCGCCCTCGGCCACCGCCCACTCCTTCAACCGTCCACCGTCCTCAGCGTTCCCCGGCAGTCTGCCACCGCCGGCGCGCCCGGATCCCTGGGAACCGGCCGCCGCCACCCGAAGGAGCCGCCAGTGTCCGCCCGTGTGCTCACCCGCGCGCTGCGCGCCTACGTCCGCCACGCCCCGGGCACCCTCGGCAAGGCCCAGCTCGTCGACCGCTTCCTCGACGAGCACCTGCGCACCCAACCCCTGCGCGCCAGCGTCCGGCTGCGGACCGGCGACCTCGTCACCGTCGACACCAGCGACGTCATCCAGCGCTACCAGTACCTGTTCGGCGAGTGGGAGCCGAACCTGAGCGCTTTCCTGCGTGACCGGCTCCGGCCCGGAGACACCTTCATCGACGTCGGCGCGCACCGCGGTGCCTTCAGTCTCCTGGCCTCCCGCGCCGTCGGACCGCACGGCCGTGTGGTCGCCATCGAGCCTCATCCCCGCTTCCATGACGACCTGAACAGCGTCGTCACCAGCAACCGCCGCACCAACATCCGCACGGTCCGCTCCGCCGCCTCCGACACCGCCGGCACGCTCACCCTGTACCTGGAGGACCCCGCCAACCTCGGCCACACCACCGCCGTCCGCCCCCGCCACATCCACGCCGTCGTTGAGGTCCCCACCGCGCCGCTGGCCGACCTCGTCAGCCGGCCCGACCTCGCCGCCGCACGCGTCATCAAGATCGACGTCGAAGGCGCCGAAGCGGCGGCGATCCCGGGGTCTGGTGCCCGCGCTCCCGGGTCTGCGCGCCGACGCCGAGCTCGTCGTCGAGGTCACGCCTCGGCTCTTGGCCAAACAGGGCGAGAGCACCGCCGACCTCATCGCCACCCTTGGTAAGCACGGGTTCCACCCGTACGTGCTCACCAACGACTACGACCCGGCCACCTACCCCGAAGCCATCCGCCGTCCGCAGCCTCCCGTCCGCTGCGCCGTGATCCCGGTGGAGATGACCGACCTGGTCTTCTCACGCGTCGCCGTGGATTCTCTCGCGCGGTGCTCCTCAATCAGGTGCCCTCACCGGATGACCCGGACAGGGTCCTAATGCCCAAGCCTGGGGACCACCGCGAGGGAGTGGCCATAGGTACGCTCGCGGCAGCCGGTCAGAGATGGTTGACCGGGCAGGTGAGGATGGCGGGCTGCGGGGAGGGTGTCGTGGGAGAAGCGCTGGTGATCGAGGCGAACGGATCGGTATGCGACACGATCTTGCCGGACGGCGCTGCCGCGCGCGGCAGCGCCGTCCGGGGCCTGGTGGGCGGCTATGTCGACCAGGGCCGCTACCACCGAGACGTCGTGCTGCACGTGAGGGGTGATGGTGCCGCCGAGCCGAACCTTGTGGCGTGGGCGCTGGCGTCGGTGTGGCGCGGTGTCGAGCTCGACTACTTCCTGTACGGCACGGTGGTGGTGACCGCACATGGCGCCGCCGAGGTGCTGCCGGCCGCAGTTGCGGGGCAGGTGCGCGCGGCGGGCGAGGCGGTGGCCGCGATCGCGGCCGAGTGGCGAAGCCGCCGCCCGGCTTCGGACCGGGCCGCGCTGGCCGAGCTTCTCGCCGGGGTGCGTCACGAGGTCCTGAGCGCGACCTGACCTGCTGGGGCCGGCTGCCTCGGTGGCCGGCCTGCACGGGCAACCGTGGTGACGCTCGCGGTGACGCGCCCAGCCGGCTGTGACGCTGCCGGACGCCAGTGTGTCATGCCGCCCCTCCCTCGGGCTGACGTGCGGTTTCTTCCTCCAGCTACTGGTTGGGCGGACGCTCATGACGCTCCGGTGCCCCATGTCTCCGGCTCCTTCTTTTCCTCCCTTCTGTCATACGGAGAGATGGGGGTTGAGAGCGTCATTGCGTCATGAGACTGCTGGGGTGATGTGAAAGATGCAGGTCAAGGCGGGTACCGGAGGAAGTCGGGGTGCGTCATGGGCAGCGTCAGAGCTGCGTCACCGCCCGGCGCCCGGCGCGACGGTCAGGTGTCCTCTGTCATCGAACCTTGCTCGTTTGCCATCGAACCGTGACGACTATCCGTTTCGTGACACCGAATCTTGTTCATGCAGGTCAGAAGCTGGCTGAGGAAGGGGCTCCCCGAGTCTGCGTGCCCGGTAGGCGGCCTGTCGGCAGGCGTGCGAACACCAGCGCCGGGCGGCCGAGGCGGATTCCATGGGGGACAGGCAGAAGCCGCATGTCGGGCCCGTAGGGACGCTGTGGTCGGCGGCGGGCTGAACGGGGATCTGCGAGCGTTCGAGGTAGTCCTGGTCGCGGCAGCGCTGGCAGTAGCCGATCGGGCCGCGGCTCATGGGCGTGCGGTGGACGATGTCGCCGCACTTCGTGCAGACCTTCGTCGGGGAAGTGGTCGGGGCCGGCGGTTGAGGGAGTCGCTCGACTCCTTGGCGGTGTGCCATCCGGCGGCAGCGCGGGGAACACCAGGACGGCGTGCTCTTGCCCGGGGTTCGGGGCAGTTCGATTCCGCAGTATCCGCAGGTCGGGTCGCCGATGGTGCGTCGCAGATGGGCGCGCTGGCGGCAGCGAGGGGAACAGTGGCGCCGGGGGCTTCCCCCGGCCGTTCCCTTGGGAGGGAGCGGGCCGTCGCACTCGGCGCATCGCGTCGCCGGGCCCTCGATCGCTTCTCGCAGGGCGACGGGGTGGCGTCCGGTCGCGGCCGAGAGCCGGCCCCAGCTCGGTTTCCCGCGGTGCTGGGGCGGCGGGCAGAGGTAGTCCCGCAGGTAGGCGGGTTGGAGGTGGTTGGCCTGGGCGAGGCGGACGATGAAGGCTTCGACGCCTTCGCGGTCGTGGGGCCGGACTTGGCGCGGGAGGCGGGAGACGGTGGGGTCCGTCTTGCGGGGCTTGAGCGAGGCAGCGAGGTCGAGGGGGACGTCCTCCAGGCCGTACTTGGTCAGTTCCTCGGTGCCGGTGAGGATCGCGTCGATCGCGGCGCCGCGGATCTGGTGGGAGAGGGAGCCGATCATGCCGCCGCAGCGTTCGTGGAGGAAGCGGTCGAGGCTGATCAGGCTGAGCGGTTCGTGCTTGAGCAGGACCAGCGTGCCTTCCAGCGTCCTGACCAGGCCCTTCCACTCAGTTCCGTAGGGGAAGGGGTGCGTCCGGAGGAGGGTGAAGCGGCCGGCGATCTGTTCGCCGCGGACGCCGGCCAGGAGCCGCTCGACGCTGATGCCGGCGTAGACGAACGTCGCGGGGATGCGCTCGGAGAAGTACTTGAGTGCCTGTTTCTGAACCCCGAATCAGCAGGTCGGGGAGCGCACGTCCGGAATGGCCGCTTTGCGCAAACGTTCGGGGAACGGTCACTGTGACCGTTCCCCGAACGGAGACTGCTGCGGCTGGCGTGACGCGAGGGAAGGGATTGGCGACCGCTATGGCGGTGGTCACCACCACCGCCACCCGGAGTGCTCTAAAGAGGCCGGCGGCTTGATCAATCTGGCTCTGACGGTCAGCAGGTTCGCCCTCGGTCGACCTGGTATCAGGCTATCGGCCCAAGTCTGGGCGGACGTTCAGAAACAGGCACTGAGGGATTCCAGGCCGCGGGTGCCGCATGGTCGGCAAGCTGTCGGGGTACGGCCCCCCGTCGCGGCCCTGATGGCCAGGGCCGCACCCCGTACGTCCGAACGTACTCCGGGGCCGCAGCCGCCGACTCAGCCCCGTCCATCCCCACCCTCTCCGTCGTCGGCGCCCACGGTATCGGGCAAGATCTGCCCGAACACCCTCCAGCTGACAGCTCCTGCGGGGGAGACTGCGCCGATGGAGAACTTCTTCGAACGGGTGACGCCCTTCTGGCCGGCGGGCCGCCGTGACCTGCACTGGCACATCCTGCCCACCCCAGCCGAAGCCGAGGCCCTCGCAGCTCCGTACCAGGAGATCACCGCGCCCGGACTGCGGAGGGTGCCGGTGGAGTGGATGCACTGCACGCTGCTCCACGCCATCGGTCTGAGCCGCAGCACAGTCGACATCGCCGCGCTTCTGGACGACGTCCGCAGCGCCGCGCAGCACGTGGAGCCGGTCGTCCTGACCTTCGACCGGCCCGCCGTGAGCGCGGTCGGCGTTGAGATCAGCGGATGGCCCGGCGCTCCCTTCACCACGCTCGTGGACATTGTGACCGCGGCGATGGACCGCACGGGAGCGGTCTACAAGCCGGGCCCGAGCCGATACCCCCACATCTCCCTCGGCTACACCTCGACCGGCGCCGAAGCCCTGAACGCGGTCACGCTCAAGACCGCCCTGGCCTCGATCGATCAGCCCCTGTCCGGGAACGTCCTCGCCAACCGCCTTCACCTCGTCGAGCAGTGGCACGACGGTGGGCGCATCGTGTGGACCCCAATCGCCGAGGTACCCCTGGGCGGGGCATCGTGAGCGCGTTTCCCGGGCCGCGCCCGATCACCGGGGACCGGGTCGAGCTGGCCGCTGACACAATGACGGCCACCTTCACCGGCACCATCACCGTGCGCGGCATTCTCCGCGACGGCCAGGGCTTCGCGGAGCTGACCCTGCCGACCGCCGAACCTCAGCAGTGGCGCGACCTGGAGCACGCCACCCGGCACTGGTACACCCTCTACCGCGAAGGCGGGGAGCTCTACCGGTCGCCGATGCTCACGCTCGTCAGCCTCCACGGCGGCGCCGACGGGGCGATCGTACTGACGGGCAAGCCGTAAGGGCGGCGGGACAAGCCTGCCAGGAGGGTTGCACCGGAAGGGGGCTGGGCAGGTGGTTGCAGGGGTGCACTAGGCGGGGGACCGCAGGTGGGACCCCCCGATTCCGGTGATCTTCCGTTTCCCCAGGTCAATGGCCGTGGGCAAGCCCCTTTCGCAAAACGACACCTCTTTCCCACGCGATAGCCGAGGGGAAGAGGTGTCGTTCGTCGGGGCCGGGGCCGGGCGCGCTCAGGCCAGCTGAGCCTGGAGTCCGGCGAGGGGAGAGCGCCGGCCCTTGCCGACCGTGCGCAGCTTAGGAACAGTTGGGCTGTCTCGCAGGCTGTGTTGTCTCACCTGAGACGACGGTGTTGAGGCATGAACGCCGACTGGACCACTGAGTGATCTGTCTCAGAATGAGTTGAGCAACTTCATACCTTCGGGCGGAGCTGGGGGCACCGGGCTGACGAAGTACGGCAACGTGCTCACCCACAAAGTGTTCAATCTTCGGCGGCTGCCCGCTGTCGCAACGTTGTCACCCTCCCGTACAGCTCGGCTGCCTCCTGCTCGCGCCCGAGTTGCTCCAATCAGTGGGCCTCGTCGTTCCGGCTGGCCAGGGCGTCGCGCCGGTCGGGGCCAAGGACCCGCTCGCGGGCGTCGGCCACGTAATGGTACTCGGTCAGTGCTCCGTCCCAGCGGCCCAGCATTCGTCGGACGGGCCAGCCGTGCTCAGGGGCCCATGTGGAGCAGACCCGCCCACAGGGTCGGTACCGGTCCGTACTGGTCACGCAGGGCGCGCAGCACATGCGTGACGGCCGCGGCGGGGTCCTGGCCGTGCTGGTCCGCGAGCCGCTGATAGAACAGCGTGGCTGCCTCTGCCGCCACCTCGTCGCTGATGGGCCACAGGGTGCTGATCACGTTCCGGAAGCCGGCCAGGTGGAAGGTGCCCGCCAGGTGCACGGCCTCGTCGGTGAGACCGACCACTCCCTGGGCGGTGCTGCACGCGGACAGGTAGGCGAGGCTCGCGGTGCCCGTCTCCAGCCGGGCGATCTCCCGGGTGGTCAGGGGCCCGTCCTGCAGGAGCAGCGCGCTGCGCGAGGCGTCGAAGGGATCGGCGTCGGCATGACAGGCGAAGTGGGCGATCCGGACGTCCCCGGCGAGTCGGCTCAGCACGGTCTCCCGGACGGCGTCGGCCCCCTCGAGGAACGTGGCCTCAGGCAGCAGCGCGGCCACCGAGGCGGCCTCTCGGCGCACGCCGGGAAGGGGGCTGGCGCCAGGGGGTTCCGGCACGGCAACAACCAGTGAGGAGCCCTCTGCGGTGGGCCTGCGACGGGCGTGTTCCAGCGCGCGCAGCGTCGGAGTGTAGGAGCAGACGGCGAGGTCTGGCAGGAATGCGGTGCCGTCGCGGGCGGCGGCCGCGTGCAGCGGTAGGAAGGACAGCAGCCCGGTCGGGCACCACCACAGTCGGCCAGGACGGTCGTCCCCCGCGTCAGTGAGTCCTAGCGCGGTGACGACGGGGTGGGCTACCGTCCGCCACAGCCAGTCCAGGATGCCGCGGATCCGGTTGCTCGCCGCCGCCTGTTTGAGCGCGTCCTCGGACAGACGCGCCCGTAGGGCAGCGAAGAGGGCCTGGAGCTGTGTGGTGACATCGGTGCTGGTCAGGTTGGGCAGCGGTACGACGGCGGTCTCGGAGACGGTGACGATCAGGGCGTCGCATCGATACGGGCTGACGTTCACGACGACCACTGGACCGTGGGCAGCGGCCTGCCGCAGCCGGTCGGCGGACAGGGGCTCCAGGAAGCGGTCGTAGCCGGGGAGCTGGCGGATCTCGGCCAGGATCTCGACGAAGGCGCTGTCCAACTCGTGTCGGAGGTCGGAGTTCGCCTCCCCATTGAGGTCGACCGCGCCGACGTGCCAGGAGGAGTCGCGCGCTCGGACTATCTCGTGGAAACGCCGGGCGAGCTCCGGGTGCTCGGCTTCGAGCCGGGTCGTCGTGTCGGGGTCACGGCTCAACGTGGCGCGGGAGAGCAGGATGCCCCGCCCCTGTTCCAGCAGTTCGAGGGCCAGGTCGGGGCGGCCGACCGTGATCGCGCAGCTGGCCGCCAGGCTGACCACGTCGCCCTGCCCACTGAGCTGACGCTGCTGATCCGTGTGCTGGCCGCGCGGTGAGGCGGCCTGCGGGAGCAAGTCGATGGCCGAGCGGAAGGCTGTCAGGGCTTCCTCCCAGTCCCCGTCGCTGGAGGCCAGGATGCCCAGAACAGATGACACCTGGATGCGCTCGGAGGGTGTGAGGTTGCGGTCGTCGAGCGCGCGGGACATCGCAAGGCGCGCCTCTCGCAGGTCCGTGGCATTCGCGGTTCGCTGGTGCCGGCGGCCCAGGGCAGCACCGAGGACGTACGCGTGGTGGCCCCACGAGGGGGCTCCGGCGGGCCTCAGCGCCACGGCCCGCCGGGCGACCGCGACCACGCGGTCGAGGTCGTCGAGCACACCCGCCATGTCCGCGCGCAGCAGCAGGTCGGCGAGCAACGGCAGGTAGCGGCGGGTCCGCTCGGTGGGCGGCCCGGCAGCGTCGGAGACGATCTCCTCCGTGAGGGAGATGGCCTCCAGCAGCTCCGCATGGCCGGTGTCCGCTTGGTCGGCCAGGGCCAGCACGATGGCCAGAACCCCGCGTCGGGCCGCCCCCACGTCAGTATCCGGGTCGGAGCCCTCGACTGAACCACGCTGCGCGGTGATGGCCTCGTCGAGATATTGCCGGCTGCCCGTGAGGCGCCACAGCTCGACCAGCGCGCTGCGCCAGGCATCGGCCACAGGCTTGCGAACATCCGTGCCGGACTGGAAGTCCTCGTGCAGGCGGTTCGCGGCCTCGATGAGCGAGTCGCTGTCACCCGTCATACGGTGCCGGCTGATGAGGGCGTCGTCCAGCACGTGCTGGACGAGGGACTCGCCCCCATATGCTGGCGGGCCGCTCGCCGCACGGGCGAGGCGGATGACACGGTCCGTCAGGCGCAGGTCGGGGGCGTCGCGTTCGTGGTTCACGGCCAGCGCCAGGATCAGTCGGTGCCGGCTCACGTCGGCGAAGACCGCGTCGTCCGCGCCGAGGTCCACCGCACGTTCCAGGAAGGTAAGCGCGTCGTTGAGGTCGTCGTCGGTATGGGACGACCCGTCCCTGCTGATCATGTAGCGGTGCAGGTAGGCGGAGCCGAGCTGGTCGAGGACGAACGACTCGGTCTCCGGCGCGGCGTCGACGGCGGCGCGCATGACGTCGATGTGCTGGTCGAGCCGGGGCAGATGCGAAGCGCTGCCGTCGTCGAAGCCGGCTTCGCGCAGTGCGAACGCCGCGGAAAGGTTGCGCAGCAGGGTGCCGTGGTGGGGCTCGTCCGTCGCGGTTTCGTCGAGCGCCCGGACGAACAGGTCGACGATCTCGTCCAGGTCCTCCAGGGACTGCTGCTTGCTCCGTTGGAGCAGCAGCGCCGTACCGAGGAGGTGGCGTGCGTAGGGCAGCGCGGGGTGGTCGCGTGCGGACAGCAGCCCGATGACGACGCGCAGCATCTGCTCGAAGTTCTGGAGCCACTTGTCATCCTCACTGGTCGACAAGCCGGTGAACTTCGTTCGGGCGAAGGCCAGTCCGGCGATCTGCAGCGCGAACTCCGGTGAGGGAACCGCGCCGTTGTCCTGGATTTGGCGCAGCATCTGGTTGAGTAGGACAGGGAGTTCCTCGTGCGGCTCTCCGGTCACCGTGTGCCATAGCTCCAACACGACGGTGAGGCCGAGCAGATGGGAGCCCATTTCCAGGCCCTGCGTGGAGCCGTGGTCCAGGGCCGCCCGGTAGGCGGTGATGGCACGACCCAGCGAGGCCGGATCCGGGTCGGCGGATGTGCCGGCTCGGGCGCGCCGCATGAGGATGACACCGAGGTTGCTCTGCCAGTGGGCGTAAAGGGAGTTGTCCGGTCCGATCAGCCGCAGCAGGATCCGCAAGCAGAGCGCGCCGCCCTCCATTACCAGCGAGCTGTCGACGACCTGTGGGTCGTCGGAGGTGACGGCGGCGTGGGCCAGCGTCTCAACGAGGTCGTGCACGATGCCCTGGAGCGAGCGCTCGGCGCCGAAGGTCGTGGTCAGTGCGTCGCCGACGCCGGGGGGTAACGGCCATGATTCCTCCTGTAAATCGAGCAGGGCCAGGCAGAAGAGCCCGACCGCCAGCTCGTCCTGGTCCACGGGCAATTTGCGGACCACCATGCGGTACCAGCAGAACCAGCCGACACTCCACAGGTGGGTGGGCATCAGAACCAGCTCGTTGTCGGTGCTCTGCTCTCCGAGGCTGTCCGTCAGGACGTCGGCCGCGTCCCGGACAGCCTCCGGCGAGAGCAGCACGTCGGCCTCCCGGCTCCGCTCGTAGGCTTGGAGCCGGTTGTACAACCGTTCCAGCGGTGTCCCCTGCATCAGGCATCCTTCCGGGCGCGCTCGGTGATGGCGACCCCCATGGCGGCGTCGAGCGGCCGGTCGTCGCCGGCTCCGGTCAACTGTCGTCCGAGCGCTGCCCCGTGGACGTCGACTACGGACTCGATGAGTTCGGCGAAGGCGGAGGCCGCCTGCCGGCCCCGCCTCCAAGCGAGTAGGGCCAAGGCGATGCCGATGGCAGCGGCGGGCCACCACCAGCAGCCCAGCAGGAGGTAGAGGGCGGCCCATCCGGCCAGGTTCCCGGCCGCGTCGAAGCCGGTTCGCGCGGCCACGCACTCATGCCGGGTCTCCTCGGGCAGCACCAGCCACAGGCGAGGCCAGCAGAAGGACAGGTCGATGCGGTATTCCGCCCACAGGCGCGCCTCGGCCGCGGCGAACCGGTCGCCAATCCAGGTCGGGCGGACGGGCCGGGCGAGCGCGATCCGATTGCGCGCCGCGGCCAGTTCCCCGAGCCGTTGCTGCGCGGCCGCGTCAGCGTGCCCCGTGGCGTCGAGCGCCAGCCGTTCGTTCGCGTAGCGCTCGTGGGCATTCTCCCACCGGGTCCGGCGGCGCCGTACCAGCCGGTTGTCCGGGCCGCCCCAGGCACCGAGCCACACCCACTGGGCGCTGGCGGCAAGTCCGCGCGCCGTGTAGCCGGCCGCGGCCGACACGACCACTACGGCGGCCAGCATGAGGACGGTTCCGGCGGAGCCCGCCTGCTGTGCTGTGCGCCCGAGTTCCTCGACCCCCGACAGGACCGCGGCGCCGTCCACGGCGTGCCGGTGTCCGGTGGCGTGTGCGACCACCAGGGCCGCTGCGTACAGCAGGCCGGGCAGGATCAACATGGTCAGCCAGGTGTCGGCGAACTTCTTCGCCAGCGTGGGCAGGAGGACGTCCACGGCTATGCCGACCGCGGAGCGAGCGGGCTTCCGGACAGGGCACACAGCGGCGCCGGATCGCCCGGGGCGCGCACCTCCCGGCGCGCGCAGCGGTCCTCGGGACACGCATAGATCCGGCCCGAGTAACGGGGCGTGGGTGCACCCGGCAGTGCCACGATCCGGGGGGACACGCTGATGTCGATGCCGAGCCGCCGAGCGAGGGCCAGGAGTCGGTCGCGCACCGGGTCCGCCGCCGCCGCGCGGCCGATGGCCTCCAGCTCGGCGACGGCGTCAGGGCCGTTCAGCCGGGCCAGAGTGTATAAGGAGGGAAAGCGTCGGCACAGCCAGGCTCGGTACTCGTGTTCCTCGTCGCCCACGAAACCGCAGCGTACTGGGCAGGACACAAAGCTGACCATGCCCCTTCGTACGTCGTCCGCGAACAGCCCTCAACGATCACGACGTGCTGGTCTGGGAGCGGGCACTGACCCGGCTGGCAGTCGAGGCCCCCCGCGTCTCCCGGGACTGACAGCCGCAGACATCCTGAAGCTCGGATCAGCCCGTAGACCAGCACCAGGTGTTACAGAGCAGCGCGCTGAGGGGCCTACGTAGCTTGTCAGTTGGTGGAGGGGAGCGGTGCGAGTCGTCGGTCGCTGTCGCGCTTCTTCAGGGCGAGGTTCTCGTGGTAAAGGTTCGCGGTCACGGTCGCGAGGGCGTCGAGTTTGCCATTGAGCTGCGTGATCGCGGCTTTCGCCTCACGAAGCTGTCTGCGGAGCTCGGCGATCGTCTCGTCCCGGGCGACTTCGCCGGGGGTGCGGAGGACGGGTCGGGTGACCTTGGCGTTCCACTCGGCGAGGATGTCGTCGGCGCGGTGGACGGTGGCGTGGCTGACCTGGGCTTCTCGGGCGAGGTTCTCCTTGGTGAGGGCGCCGTCGGTGTGCAGGGGCTCGCCGGCCAGCAGCCGGGCCATGGCCTCGCGGAGCTTGGTGGCGGTCTTGGCGGACACCGGCATCAGGGGGTTACTCCTTCCTGCCGGAGCCCACGGGTGATGCGCTGGACGTCGGCGAGACGGATCAGGACGGCTTCGCGGCCGGGTGGTGACAGGGTGGGGTCCTGGGATCTGGCGGTGAGGTCGTCTTCCTCGGCGATCCAGATGGGAGCGTGTCGTCGGGTGATCACGGAGTTGCGGCAGCGGTCGGGTTGGCAGGCGCCGATCAGCGGGGCCGTGCCCCGCTGATCGGCGGGCAGGTCGTTCTGGCACTCGGCCTGCGGGGCGTCGAACATGCAGTGGTTGATGGTTCCCAGGTGGAGGTTGGTGAACTGGGCGGCGAGCAGGGCTGCTTCGGCCTGTTCATCGGCGATCTGCGCCCGCAGGACGGGGTCCTCGTTCATGGTCGCGATGACCGTGTCCAGGCCGGCGTGCAGCCGGTCGGCGCCGGGCCCGACCGCGACCTTTTCGCCTGTCCGGCGGGCCCTGAGCAGGTCGACCAACCTGAGTGCGGCGGCGTACTCGAGTTGCTGGTTGAACTCCTTGGCCCACTGGCTGTCCATTTCGGCCACCTCATGCACCAAGAGGCCGACGAACTCACCACCGCCCTGAAACAGACGGACGTACTCCCGGTGCTGAGCCGTCAGCTCATCGCCATGAGCAAGATCGCGTGGGGCAAGCACCGTCATGTCCAGATGTCCTTCGGTATCTTCGGAGTGGGCGCCACCCTCGTCTTCCTCGCGGGACTGCTCAACTGACCCCATCAATCCAGCAGGCCGCAGCACGCCGCGCGCCCCAACCTGGAAGAGGGAGCATGAAGATCCCAGGGCCTACACGCACCCCAGTACGTGTAGGGGGCCTGGGAGCGGTGCCCCTGGCCCCGGACAGCGAAGGACCCCGGGCCGCCCTGCGCCCCGGGGTCCTTCCGCGTCTCCCGTCGCCGCTCAGAGCCTGTTTCTGAACCCTGGCGTCTCGATAGCGTCACCAGGAGGCGTCACGCGGTGACGCCTCCTGAACGGGAACGTTTCCGCCATGCCCGCGTCCGGCAGCGTGGTGAGCAGTACAGGCTGTCGGATCGCTTCGTCTTCCCGAACGGGGTCTCCGCGGAGTACCAGGTGCTGCCGCACTCCGGGCACCTGAACTGGGGCCACGGATGGCGGCGTCCGTCGAGAACCGCTTTGAGAGCAGCGCCGCCGGCCTCGATCGCCTCGCGGCGGGCCTTCATCGTGCGCCAGGCCCTCGTTCTGCACGTCGCTGAGCAGTACCGACGGCTCTTCCTGGACCCGTCCGGAAGAGGCTTCCCGCACTGACGACAGCGCGGAGTCTTCCTGCTCACCACCACCCCTCCAGAGTGCCCGTCCGCCCCGGCCTCTGACCACCACCTCCACCGGAGCCGTTCGGAGAGCGGTCACCGTGACCGCTCCCCGAACGGTTGTACAAAGCTCCCATTCCGGACTGGCGGCCCTTGACCTGCTGTTACGGGGTTCAGAAACAGGCACTGAGGGTGTCGGCGACCTCGGCACCGTTGCGGCTGGTCAGCGAGATGTTGTGGAGCTCGTCGACGAGGACGAGGCCGGTGCGGGCGTCGGTGCAGACGCCGACGACGGCTTCGATGATGTCGGTGATGTTGAACCGGGCGGCCAGCGGCAGGCCCAGGAAGCGGGCGAACTCCGCCGCGATCATGCGGGGCGTCGCGGCGGGCGGGACGGTGATGTAGAGGACCGGGATGCGGCCCAGGTCGCCGGGATGACGGGAGCGGTCCAGGAGTTCGTGGGCCAGGCCGAGCTGGGTGATGGCGATCGTCTTGCCGGTGCCGGCCGGCCCGGAGACGATCAGCCCGCGGCGGGCGCTGATCGCGTGCCGGTTGAGCAGGACCAGGCGCCGGCCGGTGGCGACGGTGTGCTGGACGGTGGAGGTGCGGACCACCAGCAGACGGGTGTGGTAGTCGAGCCGCTGCTCGTCGTAGGCGGTCCGCCTGGCCGCGGGCAGGGCGGCGTACTCGTCCGGGGAGAGCCGCGGCGGTGCCTCGGGCGGGCGGTCGACGAACCGGATCCAGCCTTCGAGGGTGGTCAGGTGCTGTCCGGGCTCCTCCGGCTCGCTCACGGTCGCCTCCAGGGGTCTTCGAGCGGGTCGAACAGGCCCAGCGGGATCACGTCGGCCAGCACCTCCTCGTCCGGCCCGGCCTCTGCTTCGGCCGGCTCGGCGGGGGCCGGGACGGAGGGGCCGGTGTTCTTGGTGCGGGCCGCGACCCGCCGCTCGCGCCGGCTCGGCTTCGGGCCGGGCCCGCCGGGTGGTCCGGCGTGCGCGCGGGTCAGCAGGGCGGAGACGGCGTCGGCGAGTTCCTCCTCCGTCGCCTCGGGCAGATGCCGGGCGACGTGATCCCAGGCCAGGTCCCCGAACGGCACCGGGACCCGCTTCAGATGCTTCCAGGTGGCCGGCACCCACCCGCCGTCGCCGTGGTGGTCGCGTACCCAGATCCGGGAGACGTCGTAGGGGTCGTGGTGGACTTCCCAGAGCCCGCGCCTGGCCTGGACGCCCGAGTGCTGGCGCCGCATCGGGCCCAGCTCCTCGCTGTCGTAGATCCGGTTCTTGATCTTGATGCCGTAGTCGTTGACGACCCGCCAGAGGGCGGGCAGCAGTTCGACGTAGTCGTCGCCGCTCAGCGCGACCGGGACGTAGCCGCAGGCCTCGATCAGGGCGGCGTACTTCTCGTTCGGGGTGAACGCCCGGCCTGGGTGGGCGGGATCCCGCAGCCCGTCGTGCGGCCGGTTCTGCCAGGCGGCGACGATCCACTCGTCCAGGAGCTCCTGCAGTTCCAGCAGGGACCACAGCCGCTCGCGCTCCAGGTGGCGGCCGCGGTGGTCGGTGCTGCGGCCGGTGTAGCCGGCCACGAACTGGGCGAACAGGGTGGCCACCGAGCCGAGCATCTTCTCGATGTGGCCCTTCTCGAAGGGCGAGCCCTTGTGGGTGGGCTGGAACTCGATCTGGAGGAACCGGCAGGAGGACTGGAAGTTGCGGGAGACGAAGACCTTCCCGTGGTCGCAGACGATCGTCTCCGGCACGATCACCGGCCGGGCGGCGGCGTGGGCCAGGCGCTCGTCGAGCTGAAGAAGGCGGCGGTGCGGCAGCACCGAGCGGGACATCGCCAGCGCGTCCGCCCAGCCCGGCCGCATGGGCTCGGGGGTGACCGTGCGGGCCAGCAGCACGCTCGCGTCGACCGACTTCGTGGTCGGCCGCAGCACCGCCGCGGTCAGCGTCCTGGTCGCGACGTCGATCATGCCGGTGAGATCGACCTTCCCGGTCACCCCGCTGTCCAGCAGGACCAGGACGTCGAGCGGGGTGGAGTCGATCTGCATGATCTCGCCCGGCGCGAACACCTCCCGCTCGCCGAACGGCCCCACCGCCCCGTGGGCCCGCGAACGCCGGGTGACAGCCGAGCCGAACGTGTGGGTGCCGTCGGTGAGCTTGGCCAGCAGCCGGTAGAGGGTCCGCTCCGAGGGCAGCTTCACCGCCCGGCCCTCGGGCGTCTGCCGCAGCAGCTCGCCGGTCCGCCAGATGATGAACGTGCCCCGGCGGGTCGAGGCGTCGACGGCCTCGGCGACCGCCTGCCGCATCGCCGCCACGACCCGGTCGTCCACCGCCCCGAAGGCCGGCTTCCTGCGGACCGGCCGGTGATCGGCCAGCCCCATCACGCCCTGGGCCTGGTAGCGGCGCCGCTTCAGCGCGACCGTACTCGCCGCGGCCCGATGCCCGGCCGCGGTCAGCTCGGCGGCCTTCGCCCGCTCGCGGACCGTCAGCGACCGGCCCGGACCGTACTCGGGCCGCGGCTCGGCGCCCGGCTCCGCGCCCGGTGCCATGCCGTGCAGCACCTCGAGGATGTGCCCTTCCCACCACAAGGCCTTCTGCCTCGCCTCCTGCGGCAGCGTCTCCAGCTGGGAGGCTGCCGGCAGCGGCATCCGCACCGGGCTGCCGATCACCGCGAAGTCCTCCGCGGCCAGCAGCTCGTCCGTCCCCACCACCAGCGGCTCCACCTCGCCGTCGCCGGTCAGCGTCACCGAGGTCGCCGAGACCGCCACCACCGTCCGGACCTGCCCCGCGGCCCGCACCCAGGCGCCCGCCTCGATCGCGGCCGGCCGCCGCAGACGCGTCACCGGCTCCTCCCCCTCGCCCAGATCACGGTCCCGCTGTGCAGCAATTCCCCCGCCAGGTCGGCCTCCAGGGCGCCGGACCACAGCAGATGGAACAGGTGCGGCAGCACCAGCAGCGGATCACCCACCCGCTCCGCCCCCGCCCGAAGCGGGCCCGGCTCGGCGAACAGCTCCAGCAGAGCGTCCACGACGTCCGGCCGGCGGGCGGACCGGGCCCGGCGGTAGCGCACCAGCCACCGCACGTTCGCCATCAGCACCGGATCGGGCACCCCCACCCGTACGAACTCCCAGCCCACCGCCCGGCAGGCCCGCGCCGTCGCCGCGAAGGCCTCCGCGGACGCCTCGTCGATTCGGTCGCCGGCCCGGACGTCGACCACACGCGCCCGCCCGTCCGCGAGGCGCACGAAGTAGTCCGGCGCGTGCCGACGCTGCCGCCGCCCGTCGTGCCAGTGCAGCCAGAACGGCTGCGAGGCCACCCCGACAACGTCCGGGTCCCAGTCCAGCAAGATCAGCCGGTCCCGCTCCAGCCAGGACTCGAACCCGACCAAGTCCCCCGCGGTCACCGCGTAGTACCAGCCCGCGAACCCCCGGGCACCCTTGTCCCACCGGAAGCCACGAACCGGCTCGGCCTCCTCGAACCGCGTACTCCACCCCTCGGCCAGCGGCACCCTCACCCGCTCACCCGACACGGAAAAGTCCAGCTCAAAGGCCGATAACGCTGCATCCCCGTACGCACGCGCAGGTGCCCCCACCACGCCCCCAGACCAGTGACCGCCCCGAGTGCTCAAGCTTCGATGACAGGAAAGTACGGTTCGTCAGACTTCGGTGGCAATCGAACAAGATTCGTTGTCGGAGGACATCAGGCAGCGGCGGGTGACCAGCGTGTTCGCCGACGGAGGCGCAGCCGTGTGGGAGCGGTGGCGCCGGCGCGGGGTCCGTTCCGGGACCGGCTTGGGCGTCACGGTTCGGCCGCCTCTCACCGGCGCCATGTCGAAGGAGGAGGCCGCACCGGTCTGTATGGCCTCTGGTGCGCCTTTCGGGGGCATGGTGGCAGCCCGCGCGTCTCGGGAGTGACGGCGGGTTCGGCAGCGGTGTGGCGGCGGGCCGGGACGATTACGGGGCGGGGGTCAGACGGGTGGTCCCGGGTCGGAGTGTCGGGTGATGCGGAAGCCGCGGGCGCCGCTGGTGCGCGGCAACTTGCGGATGTCGATGCCGTGTTGGCGCAGGACCGGCGCGAGGGACGTCAGGCGGGCGGAGAGCAGGGCGGTTGTTCTGGGCCAGTTGTCCGGGATCGCACCGGGTGGTCGGAGCACCTCGTCGATCTGGGCGGTGGTGGCCTGCCACTGGGTGGTGGTGGCGGTGGCGGACCAGCGGGTGAGGGCGGTGGCGACCGGGTCGGCGTCGATGACGTCGTCGGTGACCGAGCGCTGGGAGCGGTTGTAGATGTCCAGGGTGTCCCAGCCGGTGACCGCGTAGAGCGCCCACAGCATCTCGGCCCAGTCGGCCATCCGCGGCTTTCGGGTGAGCTGTTCGGCGGCGTCGGGCAGGCGCGCCCACACTGCGGCGGCCAGGTCGACCAGGCCGCCGAGGATGCGGCCGTGCGCGGCGCGGTAGCGGCGCCACAGGTCGTGTTCGCTGCGCCGGGCCTTGGGGTCGATGGCCTCCATGGTGAAGGGAATGAGGCGGTCGCCGAGGTCGGCTTGGAGGGCTCCGACGTCGATGGCGGTGAGCAGGACGGGGCGCTTGTAGGCCCAGGAGGTGACGTCGCCGTCGGTGTACATCTCCCGCTTGGCGACGGCGGCTCCCGTCGAGGACCGGCGCAGGAAGTCCGACAGCCACCGGGGGATACCGGCGAGGTTGTCCAGGCCCATGGTCCACCCCGCGGAGGCGGTCACCATGGCGTCGTCCTCGCTGCGGGGGACGCTGCGGACCTCGGCGCGGATCCCGTCCAGGACGCGCAGCTGCTGCCGGGCCGTCGTGGTCTTGGCGGTGCCGGGTTCGCCGTTGAGGTAGGCGATGGGGCGCGGCATGTCGGGGCGCAGCCCGGCCAGGAGCCACGCGACGGCCATCCGCCAGGACGGCTCGGTGAGCGCGGACAGCTCGCGCAGCAGCCCGGATCGCGTTCGGGAAGCGGTAGTTCGCCGATCAGGTTGGTGCGCCGCCATAGCGGGCCCTCACCGACGGGCGGGGTGGTCACCGACCAGGTGCCCGGCTCGATGAGCACGCTGAGCCCGTCGGAGCGGCCCAGGTCGAGCCAGGTTGCCTGCTCGTCGGCCGGGTCGGCGGCGATCCGCAGGCAGACCGGCTGCTCCTCGGCGTCCAGGGCGAGGGCGTCCATGGAGGCGATCGCGTCGGTCAGGCAACCCTGGGACGGAGCCCGGCCGGTCGCCAACACGTAGGAGCGGTTGAGAAGTTGCCGCAAGGAGCCGGTGCCGCTGAAGCCGCCGTTGGCGCGCAGCGGGCGGGCGATCGGCGGTCCGGCGGCGGGGACGGCGTACGCGGTCTGGTCGTGGCGCACCAGGTGGCACTCATCCATGCCCAGGTGCAGCAGGATGTCGGCCTGCGAGAACTTCGGCCCGCGCTCGGGACGCTGCTGCGGCTCCTCCGGGGCCACGTCGCCCGCCGCGGCCGCATCCGCCGGTTCGCCGGTCCGCGGGCCCGGCCGGGCGGAGCGGGGTTCGGTGGCCGGGAAGGGCAGCGGGAGACGGGTGGTGAAGGGGTGGTTCATGGCCGTGCTCCCGTGCTCGGGACGGTGCGCGGCGAGCGCATGCCCGCCTGAAGTGCGCGGCGGAGGGTGGACTGAGCTTTCGCCTCGCCGGGATCGACCCCGGCCTGCGCGGCGGCGTCGGTGAGCGCCTGGTGGACGGCGTCGAGGTCCAGCAGCCCGGCGCCCACGAGCCGGCCGAGCCGGAACCCGGCGCGGTTTATCGTGTCGTTGCGGCCGGCGCGCGCCGAGGCCACGGCGTCGACTTCACCGCGCAGCGCCGCGGCGGCGTACGCGGACCCGTCTTGCGGCTGGTGCCGGACGGTGGGGCGGGGAAGGCGAATCCGGGCCGGCGGCGGGGCGTCAGGGTCGCGAGCGCGCAGGCCGACGCGCGTGAGTTCGAGCGCGAGCCAGCGCGGCACCCGGACCGGTTCCGTTGCGGGCCCGAGCCTCTCGTAGCGGCCGCCCGTGGTGACGGTGCCGGGCGCGACGGCGGTGGACCAGCCGGCCCGCACGTCGACCTGCCAGCCCAGCTGGCTCGAGCCCTGCGTGAACCGCCCGCTGCTCTCGGCCCGGTACCACAGGTGCAGCCCGCCCGAGGGGGTGCGCACCGTCAGCGTCGGCGGGGCGTGCAGCAGGCTCTCGGCGCGCCTCACCCGGCACAGCAGTTCCAGCACATCCACCCCGGTCCGCACCGACCCCGTACCTGGCGTGGTCGCCAGGTCGATGCCGGGCAGCAGGAGTGCAGCGTCCGGCGGCTGGCGATGGTGGTCGTCCAGATCGACGACCACCAAACGGGACGGGCCAGTGGCCACGCCGACGGCGAAGTCGCTGCCGCTCCACCAGGACCGGATCAGCTCCGGCTCCCGTGTCGCCGCCCGCACCCCGTGGCAGAACCGCCCCGCGGACAGACACCCGCAGCCGCCGGCGTCCTCGGGGAACCCGCAGGCGGCCCGTTGCCCCGCCGCCGACGGCCGGCACCGACGACAGTTCCCGGGCGGACGCTTGGAGTTGGGCAGCAGCGGATGCACCCACCACCCCCGACCCGCACAGCTCAAGGCCAGCTCACGACCGGCGTTCACGCCGCGGTCACCGCCCCGGAACCCTCGGCCACCCGTGCCGACGGCACAGGGGCGTCGCCGTCGAGCGGCAGGTCCGCACACCGCGCCATCCGCTCCCGCCAGCCACCCGACCGCTCCCGGATAGGCCCCTGGGCCGCGGCCCGGACCTCTCCGAGCCGCTGCGCCAGTAGGGCCTCGGCGCACCGCCGGGCCGCCGCGCCGGCCGTGGTGCGCACCTCCGGCTCTCCTCGCCGCCGCAGCCGCTCGATCGCGGCTACCCGCTCGCCCTCGACCCGGGCCTCCGGACCGTCGAGCAGAACCTGAAGCGCCCGTGCCTGTTCCCGGCCGCAGATCTGCTCGGCCAGCTCCCTGACCTGCCAGGCCACCCCCACCTTCGGCAGCCCCTCGCCGCGCAGCCGCTGCCGGGCCTGCCCGACCTCGGCCTCCAGCTGCGTAAGGCATCCGGTCAGCCGGGCCGCCGCGCCCGGCGCATCCACCGGGCCGACGGCCACGGCGGCGAACTGAGCGGCCTGCTCCAGGGCCTTCCGCGCCGTGCGCTCCTGCCCGCACGTCAGGCACAGCCCGCTGGCCTGGGGAATCTTGCAGTCCGCGCACGGCTGCGCGGCCAACTTCGCCTCCTCCTCGGCGCGTTCCCTACGACACTGGGCCAACGCCTCCTCGCGCCGGGCGCGTTCTACGACGGCGTATTCCCGCCGTACAGCGGTCACGGCGGCTTGTCGGGCTACCTCCCGGCCGAGCCGCGCTTCCACCTCCGCCCGGAACGCGTCCGGCTCCAGGCGGGGCAGCTCCTCGGTGACGGCCCGGGCGACCTGGTGCCGCAGGGCCCGCCGGACCCCGATCAGCAGCTCGCAGGACGGGCACACCAGCCCCGTCTCCATCCGGACCCCGTCATCGCACCCCGTGGCGTAGCACTCCGCACGCTGCGGCAGACCCCGCCCAACCAGCCACCCGACCGGATCACGCACAGGCTCCCCGCACTGCGCGGCCAACCGCCGCTCCAACCGCTCCGCCAACACCACCGGGGCCTGCTCCAGGCCGACGATCCCGCCCAGCCGCACCAGCTCAGCCCGCGCCGCCGCCCGCACCCGGTGCCTACCCCCCGCATGACCGATCCGCGCCCACTCCCAGCGCACCGGACTCAATACCCGCTCGAGCCCACCCGGCAACGACCACCGCAGCGCGGCCGCCGCTCCCGCCGTCAGAGCTTGTCCGAGCTTCCGTCCGACGTCGAGATCCTGCTGCTGTTCCCCGCGAAGCGGGCGACCGGAGCCACCCGAGGCGCCCACGAGATCCACCGGACCCGAACCGGGGCGGTCCTCGCGCTCGTACGCGCGTCCCGGCGACGCCGAGGACCCCGATACGGCTTCGCCGGAAAAGCGAAACGAAGCAGTACCAAACCCACCTTGAGTAACCACGGACGCGTGGTCGGCGTGGAGCGGTGCACAACGAGCCCGGTCGTCGATGACCTCTTCAACACCCTGTTCGCCCAGCTCAGAGGCCCTTTCTGGCTCAACTACCGAACCCCCGGGAGTCGCCTGACCTCTGAGTGCACCATCCACATCGAGCAGACCGCCCTCCAGGATCACGAAGAAGCCCGGCTGCTCCCACCCCTCCCCCGGGTTCGCCGGATCCTCGACCTCCACCCCAGCCGTGCAGTGCACGCACGCCAAGCCCTGACCATCCGAACCGTCATCGCAGACTTCGACGTCCTCCTGCACCTCGTCCCGGACGACTCGCAGCGCCCCCGCAGAACGGCCGTGCGCGGCGGCCACCGCAGGCACCACCACCTTCACCCGCGCGCCGGCCACGCCGCGGCCCGGCACCTCGAGCAGCCGTTGGCCGACCAACCCGTCCACCACTCGGGCTGCTTCTTCCAGCGAGCACCTCAGCAACCGCGCGACCGTCGCGTCTACCCGATCGAACCCAGCCGCCACTGCCCCGCCGATCAGCCGGACGCTGCCATCCGGCCGGGCCGCCATCACCAACCGCAGCAGCCCCAAACGCTCGGCCGCCGCCCCCCGACCCCGACGCGCCGCGAGCAGACCGGGAGGAGTCTCCGCCTTACCCACAGGAGCCCACCCTGGGCCGACGACGGCCTCGCACAACGACAGCAGAACCGCGAGATCCCGCTTCTCCAGAGCCAACGGGTCGGCACGCCGCGCCCGAGCGGCCGTCAACGGCAGCAGTTCCCAGCAGAGACCCGCCACGCGACGTGCACCCTCAACCGACTTCGTTACTACTTCGGTCACCACAACATTCGAATCGCGCAGAGCTGGAAGCACTCGATGGTCGACGTAGGACTCCGACACTCCCAACCACCGAGCCAACTCTCCGGCCCTCATGTTGAACTGCGGCTGCTTCGATGGCGACTTTGCTAGGAGGACGACTGCAGCTGCTCGCTCAACGAGCGTTTGCTCGTTGAGCGAGTCATCGGCGAGGAGCGTGTCAAGCGCGCCTACAAGTCGCTCGCGGGTCCGGGCGTGCAGTCGCAAGGGTTGCTGAAGAGGTCGGGGCGCCCGGTGAGCGGCGTGGACGTCGGGGGCACGGCCGACCTGTTCTCCCGATCTACCAGGGGGCGTTGAACGTTTTGTCGTACTTTGGGCGCGGTCTCGGGGTGACTCTGGCGTGCCTGTTTTAGGCAATACGAGACTAGCCCTATGGCTGGCGGTTATGATCTGCTCCAGAACTACATAGGGATGAGGGCAAAACTCAACTGGCCGCTCGACCCATCGGCAGGTATTGCCTGGTCAGCGGAGGTGAGCGAGTAGTACGGGTCAGGTCAGATGAGCGATGAGCCTCCTCCTGCGCCGTGATCGTGGTTGGCGCCACGAACACTGGCGGGTCGAGCCGAACGAATCGGCTGGCTGCACATGGACATGCGAATGCTCGGGGTGGCTCCCCGAGCGGCGAACGGGCAACTTGGCTGAGTTGTCCGACAGGCGACCGTCGGGGTCGCCTTTTTGTTTTCCCGCAGACCCGGAGTCATGGTCACCGCTTCCATGCGGTGGTCGTCCGGGCAACGAGGGTCTGGCTGGACCTTCGTCGTTTGGGGGAAGCGATGTGACGCAGGGGCTGCCCTACGTGGTGACGCGTTGTCAGGCGCCGGGACCCAGAGGGGCCAGACGTCTGGAGGCATCACATCAAACATCACGCGAGACAGACTATCCTTAAACACATCCTCTTGAGGTTAAAGCTTAGGAGCGTGTTTGGTGGCAAGGTTTACCGAGCAGCGATGGCAGTCGCGGCCCGATGCCGATGCAACGTGGGCGGCGAACCTGCCCGAGAACTTCCGGGCCTACGTACCGGATGGGCTCTGTGGTCGCCCAATCCGACTATCGACGGAGGTGGCTGCTGAGGTTTCGGCTGTGGAAGCACTCGTGCGCTCGTTGGGGGATGCGACGCCGACCAGCCCGCATCTGGAGTCTCTGTCCCGGTTCCTGTTGCGGTCCGAGGCCGTCGCTTCGTCACGGATCGAAGGCGTGGTGGCGTCGGCGCGAGCGGTGGCTGAACTGGAGTTGGTGCTCGGCATGAAGGCTGGTGACGAGTCACGGGCACCACGTGGTGTGGACGCGAGCGCGCGGGAGGTGGTGAACAACGTCTTGGCGCTTCGGCAGGCTGTCACGAGCTTGCACTCCAGCCCGGTTGTTGCTCCCCGGGACATTGACTGCCTCCAGCGGGCGTTGATGGTCGGGACCGACCAAGCAGCGGACGCGGGGACAGTGCGGCAAGTGCAGAACTGGGTGGGTGGAGGCGGCCTGAGCCCTCATGGCGCCGAGTATGTGCCTCCTCCCCCCAGTCGGGTGCCGGCGCTGATGGAGGATCTGTCAGCTTTCCTCTCCCAATCGCATCCCCTGCCCCTGGTCCAAGCGGCCTTGATTCATGCGCAGTTCGAGACGATCCATCCGTACACCGACGGTAACGGGCGTACGGGGCGTGCGTTGATTCATACGGTTCTCGCTCGGCAAGGGCTTGCCGTGGGCCACGTCCTGCCCATCTCGATGTCGCTCCTGTCCCACGCTCGCGAGTACATCGCAGGACTCAACGCGTACCGATACGAGGGCGATGCAAGTGGTCCATCAGCCTTGGCTGGCACGGACGCCTGGATCAGAGTCTTCCTGGCGGCCACACGTGACGCAGTGGCCGAGTCGCGGCGCTTCACGTCCGAGCTTGCGGAGATGCGGAGTACTTGGGACGCCCGTTTGGCCGGCCACCGTCAGCGCCTGAACCTACGCACCGTGCCCCGGAAGGACTCGGCAGTTGTACGGATCATGGAGCAACTTCCAGGCGTGCCGGTTGTCACCGCACGGGCTGCGGAGTCGCTGCTCAAGGTGTCATTCGTTTCGGCCAACAAGGCTCTGGACGAGCTTGCTCAAGCAGGTGTCGTTCACGTCAAGGAGGTTGAGCGTGGCGCGCGCGTGTTTTTGGCGACCGACGTCCTTGACCTGATCAACAGTTCCGAGCGTCGGCTCACGTACCAGCAGTGGGACTTCAGCGAGCCGAAGGCCATCTGGTAGCCGACCGCGGGGACTGCGACGAGTGCTGGTTCCTTTTCCTTTAACGTCTGAGGGGCTCCGTTAAAGGAAAAGGTTACCCAGAGTGACGGAGTCGACGGGTGTGCTCGAGTGTTCCAGTCGCCGCGCTATGTCCGGATTGCCGTTGCGCGAGGATGACGGTGCCGTCGACTGGATGCGGGACGGACAGCTCCTCTGCGGTGAATGCCCTGTGAGAGCGCAGCCCCTTCAGGGTGCTGAAGTGATTGTCGCCACTCGCTCGGGATCAGACAGCATCGGCTTGTGTGCAGTACGCGCTCCTGTCCCTCCGCCCCGCTCCAGGCTGAGGCGCGGACGATATACCAAGTTCGCCACGCGTATTCCTCGCCGGCCGCAGACGTCTCAATGCTTTCGGGGCGCCGTAGCTGCTGCGTCCAGAATCGGCGGATAGCCCTGGGCGCGAAGCCAGGAGTCAAGCACCTCGGCGACCACATTGCCAGGCCCGGGTGCGCCATGCTCAGCGTTGTATGCGTTGATTCGAGTCTTTAGGTCGAGCGCTGCTGGAACGGAGTAGTTGAGCTGCTCCCGGCTCACGCCCCGCTTCTCAATCAATTGCCGAGTTTCTGGATGAGCTGATAGCCATGCGTCGTCGGAATCGGAGTATTCCTCCATTGATTCAATGGACCGGGCGAGTTCTCGCAGTCGTTCGGAGATTTTAGCCTTGGGTGTCATACCGACCTCTTTCTATCTGTGGTGTGACGGATAGTCTAACGCCTAGGCAACTAGCCGTCGTAACGGACGCAGGTGTGTTGATGTTAGAGCTCGGTAGCTTCATCGCGGTACCCACTCGTCCGGACTCGTCGGTCCGCGCGATGATGATGTTGTCTGCATGTCGATCCGAGTCCGAGAAGTGCGGGCTTGGTGGGGGTGGCGGAGGGTGGGGGAAGCGTTCGGCGTGGAGACGTGCTGGGGTCGCTGAGTTGGGGGCGTGGATATCTACGTCTACACGCCTAGGCTTAAGACTAGGCTAATAGTCGTGTCAACGGACGTGGAAATAGTGATGGAGGGAGAGTGCAAGGCTATGGCCCAGCACGCGCCACGGTGCTGGGCCATAGTTCGGTGAACCTTGGACGGGCTCAGAAGCCCATCAGTCGAAGCCATCTGTCCATTGCCACCGCGACGATGTCGGCGACCGGGACCTTCCTCAGGCCACGGTTGCTGACCTTGTACATGGCCAGTCGGTGCGGAAGCTGAAGGTCCTCCGGTACCGACGCCTTGAGTTGCTCGCGTGTGATGAAGCGCTGGCGGAGTACGACTTCCGCGTGAGGGATCTCCTCTGGAGTGCCCGGGCCCCGGTACTGGTTCCAGGGATCGGCGATGTCATCCACGTCGTTCGACCCTCCCCGGAGGAACCAGTCCAGACCGAGGGCGACGAGATCAGCCGGAGGGATACGCCCTATCCGCGACACGACCCTCAACCGCTCAAGCCGCAGCCCGATTTCCAGTGCTTCGGGTACGGAAGCGTTCAGGGGCTCTCGATCGAAGTGCCGCTGCAACAGGACTTCTTCCGCGCGGACGAGGTCTACGGGGTCAGCTGGGACAGAGTACGAGTCCCATTCGGAAGCCAGCTGCGCTGTCCCGGTGCTGACGACCCCGCCGGCACTCGACGGCCGTCGTGCCAGCGAAGACGACGACCCTACCGACGAAGTAGAGGAAGAGGCGGCGCTTGTCCCCTTCCCGGAGTCCGACGACGTGTCAGTGGTGCCGTTGGTGCCGGTGGTGGACGGGCCTTCCCCAGTGATGCCGTCTGCGTCGGGTGAAGAGGTGCTCGTCGCCGAGTCCGTCGACGTAGTCCTTGCCTCTGTCCGACCTGCGCCATTGACTTGGCCGTCCGAGACGGGTGCCCCCGTCTGTTCTGTGCCCGTGTCAGTTGTATCTTCCTTCGCGTCTGTTGCTTTCGGCTTGCGCGGCGGCGGCGGCCCGGTTCGCCTACGCCCAGCCTTGAGGCCACGCAGTTGCGTCACGCCGTCCGTGGCGTTCTCCGACTGAACTTCATCGGCCATAGTTCATCGCCGCCTTTGCGACCTCTCGGATCTGCTCCACGAAAGGCTCTTCCTTCTTGAAGACCGGCTCGGAGCAAATAGCTACACGCTTTCGGCGAGTTCCGATCCACTTGTAGTAGCTCACCATGGGACCCACGGCTACCTGGTACTTCTTAGCGAGCCCTTCGAGCTCGTTGATCAGCTGCTCGGAGGGACTCCCGTCGACCATGTAGGGGATGAGCAACAGCGGGTAGTCGCTCGCCTCTTCCAGGAGCTGCTCGAGCGAGCGCATCTCTCGAACCTTGAGTACCACCGGGGTCAGGACCACGTCGGCAGCTGCCATGGCCCCGTAGGTGGACGGGCATGCGTCAGGGTGGGTGTCGACGACCAGCCGTCGCTTCAGCTCCTTCGACCAACGCGTGAGGTCGTCGGCCACCTTCTCCGCAGCAGGTTCGTTCTCTCCGAAGGTGGTGTGCCCGGGAATGAGGTCAGGCTTCCGATCTCCCCCTCGGAGCGGGGCCGGTACCTTGCCCGACTCGAAAGCCTCCAGAAGGGGAGCGCCCTGGCGGTCCTCTTCTCGGTAGCCCCAGTTGGCGGTCAGACCCCCCTTGGACCAGTCGAAGTCCACAGCGACGGCGTCGAGTTCCTGAGCGACTTCCTCGGCGAGGGTGGTCTTTCCGATCCCTCCCTTGTACCCCAGGGATGCGACGATGCGGGGTTCCTGTTCCGGGAACGGCTTCAGCTGGCGTCCGATGACGTCGGTCGCCGCCCGCACAAGCATTTCGCTACTCACGTGCAGGCCTCCGAGCGATCGGTATTCTTGAACATCACGGCTTCTCTGCGTTCCTTGGTCTTGTAGGGGGTCGTTGGTTCGCTGTGATCTGCCGGGGCCACCCCCCGGCGGGTCGCAGCATGTTGGGGCTTTGGACTGCTCCGTGGAGCTCATCGCCGAGTTGGCACAGGGCCTTCAGGGTTCGGTCCAAGCCTTGAGGGCGGAGTGCACATCCTCAACGCTGGCCCGCCCGTCGGCCACCAGGACTGCTAGCTCGGCCCACTGCGCTGGTGCAGCGTCACAACCAACGTCGTGGTACCGGAGCAGGTCTATGGTGGCCGCGATAGCGAAGGGACCGTTGGAGAACTCCAACATCGGCAGCCGCAGGAGGGTGTGAAACAGCGACGCGGCCTGTCCGATCGGCCCTGAGTAGACAGGCGATTCGGCCACAATCGCCTCGCATCGCGCGATGGACGCGGCGGCCACCCCCCAATCTGCGATAGCCGGGTGGCCTGGCATCTGTTGGGCTACTGCGGAGAGGTGTCCAACGGTAAGCCGATCGGTCACGCGGCCGCTTCCGGGTCCGGCTGGGGGTGGCGGTCGATCCGTGAGCTCAGCGGTCCGAGGATCTCGTTTGCCTGGGTGTCGGCCTCTAGCCACTCCAGCACCCCGCGGGTCGGTGCCGCGAAGCGAGCAACGTCACGATTCACCTCTGCCATCACCGTCTGGTGAAGGTACGAATTGACCGATAGCCCTAGATCTGCCGCACGCCTGCTGATGCGAGAAGCGTCCTCGTCTGGAACGCGCAGGGTCATGCTCTTCATGACGGCAATGCTATCAATGCCGTCACTTGTGATCACGCACATATAGCCCTACCGCGCGATCGGCGTGTCCAGCCCGGGTCAGCCGAGAGTGGTGGCCAAGACGGAGATAGCCACCGCGCCGGTGATCATGTAGGGGCCGAACGCTAGGCGGCCTTTGCCGGAAACATGCCATACCAACGTCAAAACCAACGCAACGACCGCAGCAAGGGCGAAGCCTGCAAAAACGCCACGAAAGACGACTGCCCACCCCGACCAGCCGAGAAGCGCGCCGACGGCGGGAGCGAGTTTGACGTCACCCATTCCCATGCCGGTCACGACGAGGGCGAGGTAGACGGCCGTCACCAGGCCCGCGGCGGTGAGGGCGCGCCAGAAGTTGCCCGGTTCTCCGGCGAGCGCGGCTCCTGCCAGCAGCAGGAGCGTGCCGATGGATGCGGGCAGGGTGAGCACGTCGGGGAGGCGGTGGACCTTGAGGTCGATGATGGCCAGGGCTGCGCCGCAGGCGGCCAGCCAGTACTGGGCGGCGCCGGTCCAGCCGCTGGCGCCGGTAACGGCGAGGGCTGCGAAGGCCGCTCCAGTGAGAGCCTCGGGGAGCCCGGCAGGCGGTCCGGCCTTCTCCCGGCAGGCCGGACAGCGTCCCGTCACCGCCTGGAGCCGGCCGCGGAGCCCGGGGGCCGGGTAGTGCGCGGAGCAGGAGGTGCACGCGGTTCGGGTGGGTTCGCCGCGGGGGACGGCGCGGGCGAAGATCAGCGGCCGGGCGGCTGCTCCGGCGGCCAGGCCGGCGAGGAGCGCGACGATGACGGTGACCACGGGCATCGGAGCTCCCCCAGGCGATCGGCGAGGACGGTTTCGGCCAGTCCCTGAACTGGCGTACTGAAGCGTAACCAAGCCGTGGCGTTGCTCTCGCGGGCGGGGCAGATCGTGATCTTAGGTACAAAGCGCCAGGTAGGAGAGGGTACCGTGGGGAAAAGGGGGTGGTTCGTAGACTTCATCCTTCGTACCGTTCAGAGTCACCGGCGTGGCTTGAATGCGGCAGGAGGTCGGTCTGTGTCACACCGGGGGCGTTGATCGCACCTCTATGTGCGATGCGCGCCTGTGCACGGACTGACGAGAGGGAAGTACTTCCATGACCGCTGGGTCGAGCAGCACCGTCGTCCGGCCGGCCGCTCCGTCGAGCCCTGCTCCGGAGGGGGCCCGGGTGCGGTGGGGCCGGGGGCGCAAGGCGCTGTTCGGTGCCATCGGGTTCGGGTCGATCGCGATCGCGGGAGCCGGGTTCACCGGCTCCTACACCGCGGTGAGGGCTCTGGCGGAGGAGAAGGGCTTCGGCAGCTTCGCGCCCGCTTTCCCGCTCGCGGTCGACCTCGGCATCGCGGTCCTGCTCGCCCTCGACCTGGCGCTCACCTCGGTGAACCTGAAGTACCCGCTGCTGCGGTACATCGCGTGGCTGCTGACGGCGGCGACGATCACGTTCAACGCCGCCTCCTCGTGGCCGGACGTCCTGGGCTCGGCGATGCACGCGACAATCCCGTTGCTGTTCATCGCGGTGACCGAGGCGATGCGTAACGCGATCGCCAAGGCGACGTCGATCGAGCTCGACCAGCACATGGACTCCGTACGGCTGTCCCGCTGGTTCCTCGCGCCGGTGGCGACGTTCTCCATATGGCGGGACATGAAGCTGTGGGAGATACGCTCCTACGCGCTCGCGTTGGAGCGCTACCAGGAGAAGATGCTGCTGCGGCAGGACCTGAGGGCGATGCACGGGCGCGGCTGGCGCAAGAAGGCGACGGCCGAGGAACTGCGGCCACTGCGTCAGGCCCGGCTCGGCATCGCGGTGGGACGGGATGCGGTAGAGGCCGGCCCGCCGGCGGCCGAGCGACAGCTCGAGCCGGCGCCCGCCGCATCCGAACCGCCCGTTCGCCCGGCCGTGCCCGTACCGTCCGACGCCGAGCCCGCTGCGGCGAGCGCAGCCGCCCCGCAGGAGCAGCCGGTCACCCTGCCCGCCGCGCCGCCGAACGACGCGGCCGATGGAGCAACTGACCGGGACGCCGAGGTCCCGGTGGCAGTGCCGGAGCCGGCGGCCCCGTCTCCCGCACCCGCTGAGCAGCCCCAGGCGGGTCCCAGCCCGGAGACGGCACCCGATGAGGAACCCGA
Source organism: Streptomyces sp. NPDC046985 (assembly GCF_040644415.1). Lineage (NCBI taxonomy): Bacteria > Bacillati > Actinomycetota > Actinomycetes > Kitasatosporales > Streptomycetaceae > Streptomyces > Streptomyces sp. NPDC046985. The sequence goes on along the minus strand of NZ_JBEYWK010000023.1, from coordinate 53,246 downwards.
GCAGCGGGTGGACGAGGCCGATACCTCTGCGGAGGGCGAGGCACCGCAGGGGGAAGCCGCGGACGCGGAGGACGACGAAGCGGCTGGCAGGGAGCCACAGGAGCCGAAGGTCAAACTCGGTGTCGCTCCGCCCAACGAGACGAAGGGCCAGCGCGCCGAGCGGATCTACCTGGCGCACCAGGAGGCGGGTGTGGAGCTGACCAAGCCCAACCTGGCCCGATGGGCCGGCTACCAGCAGGAAGGGTCAGGCCGGACCCAGTACAACAAGCTCGAGAAGCAGCACGGCCCCATTGTCGTACGCGAGGGAGCCGATCAGCTCGACCTGAACTGGCGCGAGCCCGCCGCGGACGGCGACGGACTCCAGTCCGCCGGCCCGGCGTCGTAGCCCGGGGTCGGATCAGGGGCCTGGCCGTTCACGGGCTGGAGGCAGGGCGGGGGAGTCCGTGCATCCGGCACAGGTGGGAGAGCCGTTCGCACAGGGCGGTCCCTTCCTCGCCGGCAGATCCGGGGCTGTGCTGGAGGTGTTCGGTGACCCTGGACAGGCACCGCAGGGCTTCGCGGCCGTGCCCGCGCTGTATGGCGGCGCGGGCCTGTTCGATCAGGGCCTCCGGTTCGGGGTCGGCGCTTCTGCGCTGCAGTGCGGTGATCTGGGGCAGCAGCTTCGGAATGATGTTGATCAGCAGGCTGTCGGAGTAGGCGGCCGACCGTGTGCGCCGGAACAGGCGTACGACGAGGACGAGGCCGGCGATCCAGACGCCTTGCTGCACCAGGCCCAGCGGGATGCCGCCCGGGCGCGGGATCAGGCCTGCGGATGTGAGCAGCAGTAGGGGAGCGAGGCCCCCGGCGACCACGGTCATCCACATGATCGGGCCGTCGGGCAGGAACCGTCCGCGCGGTGTGGGATCGGCCAGCTTGGCCCAGGCGACGGAGGCGGACGCCAGGGTGGCGAGCCAGCCGAGAGTGGTCGCCATCACCGTCACCGTGTGCACTGCCGTCTCCGTTTCCGTGTTGCGCCGCGTCAGGCTACCCGGACGGTACGACAGCGCGGCCGGGCGGCGGGGTGGGTGCCGGGGTAGCGACTTCAGCGGAGCAGGGCCAGGGCGTCGTCCAGGCGCTGGCGCAGCTGGTTCACGGTGGCCGTGAGCCTGGTGGTCTCCTCGGTCAGCCGGCCGAGGGTTTCGCGGACAGCGTCGAGGGCCTGCAGGGCGCGGGCGTGCGCGGCGGCCTGGCGCAGCGCCTGGTTGTCCGGACGCTCGTTGTAACGGGCGGCGAGGGCGCGGACCACGGCCCACCAGCGGTTCTCCGTGGCGTCCGGTACAGGCTGGGAGAAGGGCTCCTCCGCTCGGGACGGGCGAGGGAGGTTCGACGGGGAAGAGGGGGTGACGGGGTCGGTGCTGGAGTGGTCCCAGGCTCCGCGCAGCCGGACGCCGTTGACGACCGGCTCGTCGCGGTGTCGTCCGGTGTCGGAGGCGGTGCCGTACTGGACGCTGATGCCGGTGGGCACCGGGTCGCGGCTGTGCTGGTAGGGGCCGACGACGACGCTCCCGGCCAGTCTCGGTCCCTCCACGCGGTAGGTGACGGTGCCGGGCGGCCGACCGACCGCCGTCTCGCGGACCCGTGCGCTGCCCATGGCGTGGCCGTCCTCGTCGGTGTAGACGAGCCGGGCGGGGCCGGCCGGTGCGGCAATCGGCGGCGGGACAGCGGCGGCCAGCCGCTCCAGCTGGAGAAGGCGGTGTTCGTGGCGGAGTGCCCTCGCCTCGACGGCCGCGAGGTCGGCTTCGGCCGCGGCCAGGGAGGAACGGGTGTCGCGGACCACCGCCGGCGCGGCGCGCCGGGCGGCGGCCAGCACCAGGGCGGGCCGGTCCTCCCGTGTTCGCCAGTGGATGAGGACTGCGAGGACGGCGTCCTCCAGGAGGGCTCTGGCGCCGTCGGGTACCCGCCGGGTCGCGTAGTGCTCGGCGAGGACGACGGGTTCGACGAGGACCGCCCGAAGGTCTGGCAGCCGGTCGGGGGTGGCACAGGTCGCGGTGCCGTGGATCCGCACGCGGTGGGCGATCGGCTCGTGGGGGCGCGGCTGGTACGGGCGGATCGGCGCCGCTCCGTCTCCGAAGCTCACCCGCACACCGCACGGCAGGAGTTCGCCGCCGACGACGTGCGGGTGGACCAGGAAGACGCCGTGCAGATGCGCTGTGCGGACGGTGTAGCGCACCGCTCCGGTGCTGGTGTCGGCGGTGGCCGTGGCGGTCAGCGTGCCGCCGCGGGGGAGGGGGAGCCGGATCTCGTCGGCGGTGGGCGGGACGGGCACGGAGGTCTCCCGGGGAGGGGCGGATCGGTGGCCAGGGTGTTCAGGGGGCGGTCTGCTTCACCGCCGGTGCCGATTCGGCGTCCGCGCGGTCTTGCGCGGCTTCGCGGGTCCACTCGCGCTTTTCGCGGGCGCGTTCGGTCCCGTGGTCCAGCTCCTTGGGGTTGTGGCCGTGACAGCAGTAGTCGCGGCGCTTGCCCCGACGGGTCATCAGGGTCATGGAAAATCCTTCATGCCGGATACTGCGCTTCGGGCGTTGACCAGCCACGAAGACACGTCAACCATACAAAAACTCATAACGTTAAGCAATATTGATTGGTCGAGCTGCCTGGCCTTCGACGCCGGGACCGGCTCCTCGGCTGTTCCCGCCCGGGCAGCTCGTTCCGGGGCGAAGCGCGCAACCTGGGAGGACGCCGACCCGGCGGACGACCGTGCCGGATCGGGGATCACGGCGGGCGGACCATGGCTCCCGATGCCGTAAGGTGCGGACCTGCCGACGCGGGGTGGAGCAGCTCGGTAGCTCGCTGGGCTCATAACCCAGAGGTCGCAGGTTCAAATCCTGTCCCCGCTACTTGTCCCGTGGCCCCGTACGCCCCACCGCGTACGGGGCCACGGACGTTCCGGGCCCGGCGCACCCGACCGCCGGCCTGCGGGGCGTCGGGCACCCGCAGCTCCACGCCGGCCCCCGGCGGCGGCCACAATGGTGAACGTGTACGGCACCGGCGAGAACAAGGAGACGAACGCGGCCCCCAGTCCGGGCGCCGTGGCGCTGCTCGTCCGACAGCCCCCGCCGCCCGGCGACTGCGCCCGACAGAATGCGGCTGCCTCGTCCGATCCCACAGGCAGAGTCCTTCCCACGTCGCCCCCTGAACTCGCCTTGCCCCTGCCCGCTCCCGCCCGCGGTGAGCGCCGCCCCGCGCGCAGCCGGGTGCGCCATGGCGAGCCGTCGTGCGCGGACTACGGCTGCACCCGTCCGGCCTGCCTGACCGCGGCCCGCAAAGCGCGCCGGGAACGTGACCGGGACCGGGCGGCCGGCCGCCGCGGCCGGGTCGACTCCGAGGCGGCGGCCCAGCATGCCCTGGCCCTGCGCGATCACGGCTTGTCCGCGCAGGACATCGCCGACGACTCCGGCGTCGCGGTCACCCTGATCCGCCGCCTCCTGCGACCGGCCGCGCGCCGACCGGTCCAGGTCTCCCGCGTCACCGCGGACGCGGTGCTGGGCATCCCGCTGCCGCCCGAACAACCCGCAACACCACGGGCCGGACGCGGTCAGGTCGATGCCGCCCCCGCCGCCGCTCTCCTCACCGAGCTCGCCGAGCGGGGCTGGCCGGCCGCCCGCCTGGCCGCCCGGCTCTGCGTCAACGCCCGCACGGTCGCCGCGATCCGCGACGGCCACCACGCCCGCATCAGCATCGCCGTCGATCAGCGCGTCCGCGCCCAGCACGCCCAGCTGCTCCCCCTCGACCCCGTCGACGCCGGCGTACGGCCCGGCGACGTGGCCCGGGTCCGCACCTGGGCGGCGCGCCGAGCCGGGCACGTCGCCCAGCCACTCCGCCGACGCGATGCCCCCACCAGGCAGAACAGCCCAACACACACGAACGGACGCGGCGTGAGAGCGCGATAAGGATCGGTGAACAGCGGCGGTGCGGGAACGGCAGAGCCCGCTACGCCGACCGGTCGTTCCGCTTCCGGGAAACGGGGGCGACGGCCCGGGCGAGTGCGTCGACCTGGAAGAGGGTGGCGTGGGTCAGGCCCGTGCTCCTCCCGGCTTCCCGGAGCACCTGCTTGCCGAGCTCGGTGGCAGGGGTGACGGGGAGGATGCGGTGCCCGATCCGGGAGCGCGAGCCGACCATCCACCGATGGAACTCATCCGCGCGGCGGCGAACCTCCCAGACGTCGTCCCCGCCGGCGGATTCCGTCAGGGCCGTGGCGTGCTGGACGATGCCCGCCCGTACGGCGCGGACGCGCCTGATCGGGGAGACGGTCCACTTCGCCATCGCGACGGCCCAGCCGAGGTAGAGCAGGCCGGTCACGTACCAGAGCGCCTGCCGGTCCGTCACGGCCCACACGGCAGCACCGAGAGCGGCGCAGGAACCCAGGGCGGCGGGAATCGCCAGGCCCCAGGCCGCCAACCCGAAACGACGGCGAAGGCGGGAAGCATCTATCCATACCGGGACCGTCGGTTCGCTCTGCACGCTCTGGCTCATGCGGGCGACGGTACCGTGCGGCACCGGCCACAGGTGACCCCGGCCGCCGCAACGGGAAGCCCCACCCAGGCTCATCGGACCGCAGGTCAGGGGGTCTGCGGGCTCCCGGAGTCCGGAGCGCGCAACGGCCAGCCCAGCGGACCCGGTCGAACGGCCGGTGCCCGACGGCCGTCGCGCGAAGGGGCCGGCGCTGTCCCCGCCGCTCCAGGACACGTAGTCGCCCACCTCGCGGTACCCGTGGGGGACGACCGGGCCCAGGACGGGGGAGGCCGCGAGGTAGGCCACCGGTGCGTCCCGGGTACCGGTCAGCGGCCAGTCCCGCACCAGGAGCAGGCGGCTGCTGGCATCCGCCGACTCGGCCTCGAAGTCCTCCTCCAGGCGCGTGCACAGGTCCGTGACCGCCTCCGGCCACCACAGGGCCAGCTCCGCGTCCGCCCACGCGGACGGGCTCTCGTGGGCGGACCCGGTGGTGCGCGGCGGGACGGGCAGGCGGGTGACGTCGACGACCCGGGCGCCGGCCAGCTCCGCACCGGCCGCGTCCTGGGCCACATCGGCGGCCCGGCGCGCCGAGTGGCCGCGCGAGCGCGCCGCCAGCCACACCCCGCACACCAGCGCCCCGGCGTCCAGCTCCGGCGGCGGCCCGTACATCCGCTCCCGCGTCCGCGAGAGCTTGCCGACCGCCGCGCTCACCTGGTCCAGGGCCCGCCGCTGCTCGGACCCGGCGGCGCGGCGCACCGCGTCCCGCGCCCCGTTGTACGCCTCGACCTCGGGGCAGTCGGCGGCGTAGGCGTCCAGGAAGACCCGGTGATCGGCGGTGAGCCGTCGCCAGGCGCCGGCGAGGACGTCCGCGTCCGCGGCGAGCGCGGCATCGGTGCGCGCCTGGTCAAGCCACTGCTCGAGCTGCTCGTCGTCGCCGGGCTCGTGGCGGGCGGCGTTACGGGCGTAGCCGAGCCAGGTCCGCGGCTCGCGGTCCGCTTCCGCCCGGTCAAGGACCTCGCGGCGGCGGGCGGTGAACGCGGCGGCCCGCCACAGGGCGCCCGGCGCGCTCGGCAGAACGATGAGGCACTTCTTGCAGACCCGGCCGAACACCTCCAGCAGCGCGTAGGTGGCGGCCTGGGCGGCGGGCCTGGAGTGCTGGCAGGTCCCCGGGTGGTAGCGGCGCAGACCGGGGTCGGGGGGCGGCACGTGGAACTTGGCGTTGCCGCGGCCGCCGGTCAGGGCGATCCGGATCCCGGCGAGGGCGGGCAGCACCAGGTCCAGGCCCGCCAGGCCGCGCGGGGAGATCTCCGGGAGGGAGCGGTCCACCCTTCAGCTCCCCTCGGCGGGGACCAGCACCGGGCGCGTGCCCAGCGCCCCGCAGGCGCACGGCGGGGAGACGGTGTCCAGGCGGGCGGAGAAGATCTGCGACCAGGCCAGCAGCGACGCCGTCCACTGCTCGGCCAGCAGGCCGTGCACCTCCTCCTCACTCGCCCGGCCGGCCGGTCCGGTCAGGAGGGCGTGGGCGAGGCCGTGGCAGGCGATGTTCACCAGTTCCTCCCGCTCGCGGCACGACTGCCCGAGCGGGTTGTCGGCCGCCATGCTCAGGCACCGGTACGCCTCGGCGAGGAACTCGCGCCGCACCGGATCGTCGGCGGTGTCCATCACGACAAGGAGGTCGGCGGCCAGCTCGGTCAGGAACGCCGCGGTGTGCGCCCCGGCCTCGGCGCCGGTGTGCAGCGCCCGCGCGTTGTAGGCGAGCAGGGCGCGCCGCAGAAGACCGTCGAGAACCGGGATATCAGTCACCCTGCGAAGCGTAGCGGCGCCGAGCGGACGCCCCGGGCCGTTCCCAACCAGCCCGGGGCGCAGATCCGGACCCGGAGAACGGCGCGCACGCATCGCCGACCCGACGTTCCAGACGTACCCGCCTCGAGACGTACGGCACGGGCCGCGCTCAGGGCCGGAGCGCACTCGGCGCACCGGCCCTCGGCGGCCTACAGGTGCCGGGCGCGCGGTCGGGGCGCGGGCAGCGCCGCCGCGACGGCCAGGCTGCTCGCCACCCAGGCACCGGCCCCGACCGCGACGGCGCCCGCGACGGACCCGTGGACCGAGGCGGCGGTCAGCGCACACCCCAAGGCCCCGCTGAGCAGGCCCGCGGTGGCGGCGAGTTCGGCTTCCGCTCCGCCCCGGCGCAGCAGCTGCTCGACCAGGGCCCGAATGCCGGCCGTGACCGCCACGATCACCGGCCCGGTCACCGTGCCGGCCAGCACCGCCGCCCACCAGGGCGCCGGGCTCCACACCAGCAGGGCGACCATCACGGCCGCGGCGATCAGCATCGCCGCGAACACCCCGACGACGCTGCCCTGCCCGTCGGGCTGATCACCGTCGACCGTCCGCGCCTCCATGCGCGAGCCGGCCGCGACGCAGATGCCGGCCAGCAGCCCCAGCAGACCGGCGAGGAGCCCGGGAACCGCGGTGAACACCGCCAGCTGGCCGCCGACCAGGACACCGGTCAGCGCCCCGGCCCGCCAGGCCGCAGAGCGCCCCGGCCCGCCGGCGGCACCCGCGGCGGGCGCCGAGGGCGCCGGCGGTGCGACGGCGGCCGGAGCCGTGCGGACCCGGGCGGCGGGCCGCGCCACGACGGCGGTCGCCGGCACGGTGGCCGCGGCGGCCGGCGCCCGCAGGGCGTGAAGGCGCCGGGCGACCTCGGCCGCGTCCGCGGGCCGGCGCCGCGGGTCCTTGCGCAGCAGCTCCGCCACCAGCCGGTCGAGCTCGGCGGACACCTCGGGCCGGTGGGAGCGGACGGGGGCCGGGACCTGGTTCAGGTGCTGCGCCAGCACCGGCCACCCGCCGCCGGGGAACGGCGGCTGGCCGGTCAGCAGCTCGTACAGCAGGCACCCCAGCGAGTACAGGTCGCTGCCCGCGCCGATCTCCGCGTCGCCGCGGGCCTGCTCGGGGGACATGTAGGAGGGGGTGCCGATCACCGCTCCGGTGCCGGTGAGCGGGTGCCCGAGCGCGTCGGCGCGCCGCGCGATCCCGAAGTCGCAGACCTTCACCCGCCCGTCCGCGGTGAGCAGGATGTTCGCGGGCTTGATGTCGCGGTGCACCACCCCGGCCCGGTGGGCGGCGTGCAGGCCGCGGCAGATCTGCTCGCCCCACGCCACCACGTCGCCGACCGCCGGGAGGCCGCCGGCCAGGACCTCGCCCAGCGAGCGCCCCTCGACCAGCTCCATCACCAGGTAGACGACCCGGCTCCCGGCCGCCGGCGCCTCGCCGATGTCGTGGACGGCCACCACGTGCGGATCGCTCAGGGCGGCGGCGGCCCGCGCTTCGCTGTCGAGCCGCAGCACCAGGTCCTCGTCCTCGGGGCGGGTCAGGACCTTCACCGCCACCGGGCGGCCGAGCCGCTCGTCGACCGCACGCCAGACCTGGCCCATCCCGCCGGCGCCCAGGAGGCCGATCAGCCGGTAACGGCCCGCGAGTGTGGTGCCGTTCATGACGCCCTCCTTCCGGCCGGCCCCCTGCAGGGCGGTCCGCCCACGCGCCGGCACCTCGAGCGGCCGGCGTCGGGGCGCAGCCTACGAAAACACTTCCAGCACTCCGCTGACCTGGGACGGAACCGGCGCGCGGTGCGGCGACGCCGGTGAACCGCTGCCGGGCGGATCGTGCCGGGCAGCGGCCTCCACCGGCGTCACGGGCGCTTCGCCAGCAGCACGGCGACCTCGCTGTGATGCTGGACGTAGGCGGCCAGCTCCGGACTGAGCAGCCCGGTGACCCACACCAGGTCGCCCATGCGGCGGGTCAGCGGCGCGGCCAGCAGCGGCTCCCAGTGCGCGGCCCGGTTGCGCAGCCCGTGCAGATCACCGATCTTCCGGTCCACCGTCGCGCGGTTGGTCCCCGCCGGGAAAGCCCCGTGAAGGTGCGGCACCCACAGGGTCTTCTCGTGAGCCGAGGAGGACAGATACCGCCACAGGCCCAGCGACAGATCCGCGATGATCTTCCCCGGCGGCGCCTGGACGCCGTACCGGCTGCGCGCGGAGTCGATGGCCCGGCGGGGCTTGTCGTTGATGTCGACCTGCCGCGGGCCGCGCGGCCCGCCGCGCTTGGTGCGCAGCAGCGGGGCCCGCAGCGGGCTCGCCGGGTCGTCGAGCCAGTGCCCGGGCCCGGGCCAGGTCGCGTCCAGCGCCGCGGCGTAGGCGTTGCGCAGCGCCACCTCGAAGTGGCCGAGGTCGTGCAGCACCGCGCACGACAGCTCGCTGTTCCACCTGTAGAGCTCCAGCGCCCGGGCGCGGTCGCCGCCGGTCTCGTTCAGGTACACCCCGAAGCGGGCCGGGCTCAGCCAGGCCTCCACCCACGGGCCGCCGCCGGGGGCCGGGGAAGCGTGCGTCACGTTGTTCCTCCTTCGGATTCGGGTATAGTTCTCGGTGAGAAGCCCCGGTGGACCGCTGACCCTTGTGGTCATGTCGCCGGGGCTAAGACTTTTTCCGGGCCCGGTGCGCACCACCGCGCGCCGCCGGGACACACCCAGTCCCCACCGAAACGGGGGCCGTGGGCGCCACGGCGAAGCTCGTACACACCATGAGACCCCTCGGGGACGGCCCTCCCGCTACACTGGGACCACGGATTGATCCTCATGTGTCGCCATCAGCTGAGACAGAGAGATGACGATGAGCACAACATGCGGATCAAAACGTGGCGATCAAAAGGTGAGAATTCGTTGGTGAACCGCTCCGCCACTGCTACCGCCAAGGTCCGCGCCCGCCTGGACGCGCTGACCACGCTGCGCACCAGCGGCGCCCTGGCCGCCGTCGCCGACGCCGCCGAAGAGCTGGCCTCCCGCGGCCGCGCGCCCGCGACGGTCCGGATGCGCCGCACCTACCTACGCCACGACGAACCCCGCCACGTCGACCGGGAGCGCAACGGCCTGCCTCGCACCGAGCAGCCCCCCGCCGCCCGTCTGATCGCCCCGCGCGGCGTCGCCGGCCGCTTCCACCTCCTGCTGCTCTTCGCCGCCCACTGCCAGGCCGCCCCCGGCCACCAGTGGCACAACCGCATCCCCATCGAACCCGACAGCACCCGGCCGTTCTCCTGGATGGGACTGCTCGGCGCGCACGCCCGCCACACCCCCGGCGGCCAGCGGGTCGCCAGCCCCCGCGTCAACAAGGCCCGCCAGATCACCGAAGCCGTCAAGAAGCTGCACGAGCACCAGATGCTCGAACTCCCCAACGCCGGGACCTCACGGCCCTTCCGCGACTTCCAGCTCCTGTGCGACAGCGGCGCCAGCACCAAGGCCGCCCCCATCCCCTACAAGGTGCCCCGCGCCGCGCTGCCCGGCGTCAACGTGCCGACCGAGTTCTTCACCCGAGGCTGGGTCAACCTGTTGACCCCCAGCGAGACCGTCTCCTACCTGATGTGGCTCGACATCAACCAGAACCCCGTCCACGACGAGCCGTACGTCACCGGCACCGAACGCGCCGGCCACTTCGGGCTCAGCCGTGACGCCTATGAGACCCACCGCCAGCTCGAAGCCTTCGGCCTCATCGACGTCGAAGCCGCCGCCGACCGCTACGACGACGGGAAGTACGCCGACTACGGCACCGAGGCCGGCCGGCCGATCTGCCACCGGGCCACCCTCACCCCCGACGGCATCACCCGCGACGCGGCCGCCGTGATCGAGCCCGTACTGCACGCCTTCGCCGCCCACGGAACCTGGGACCGGCCTCTCGCCATGCGGACGGGCCGCTGACCCGCGAACTCCACCGGCCGACGCCGTGGCGCCCCCGCGCGGCAAGCCCGCCGGCCCGCAAGCGCTCCGGACCGGTCGGCCGGACGTCGAACGGCGGCCCGACCGCGCAGCCGCTCGCGCGGATCCGGACGGTGACGGCCACGAGCGACCGCATACCAGGATGGTGGATGCACTGATAGGCGGCTTGTACGTTATATGCATGAGTGTGGACATTCGTACGGTGCTACGGAAGCACGAAGAAGATCTGAGGCGCTTCCGCCGGGACCTGTTCTCCACGGAGCCGACTGCCGGCGGCCTGGCCTCCGTGCTGCCCTCTGCCGAGCTGGAGAAGCTGCATGCGGCAGGCAGGGCAGTGCCGCACCACTTCGGTCCGGTCCGCTCCGTCACCGACCGGCACGCCGTTCTCACCATCATGGGCGACATCAGCGACCAGGCGATGCTCCTGGAACGGCCGGACCGGGAAGGTAGCGTCCTGACGCTGTCGATCGCCGCGAAGAACAAGCAGCTCAGGACCCGGATGACCGTGGACCCGCAGGAGGCCCGGGCCTGGGTGGAAGCGATCGTAGGCCCCACGTGGCTGCCGCACGTCTACTCCGCCGGCGCGCTGAGCGGCTTCGCCAGGGGCGGTTCCGCAACATCGCGCCCGCTGACGACCCGGTACTACTACCTCTTCCTGAGCGCGGACGGCCTCGCGCACGCCGAGCCGGAGCACGAGCTCGGCGTGACGCTAACCCCGCTCACCGACACCGTGGGACGATCACCGCAGCTCTGCCCCCGGACCGACCGAACTCCACGGCGACGACCAACCGGTGAGGCGCGTTTCGCGTCACGGGTCTGCCCACTGCGGTCAGATCTGGACATTCCTCCTTCGGGGGCGAGGGCGAACGTCTACCGTGACGCCTCATGGACGTCCTCATCCTCGGCGGCAGCGGCTTCCTGGGTTCCGAGCTGGTCCGTCAGGCGGTAGCGGCGGGGCACACGACGGCCGCCACCTTCGCGACCAGACCTCGGAACACCCCGGACGTCACGCAGTACGCCCTCGATCTGCGGGACGGCGCGCGCCTCGACGCCGTCCTGACCGAGGCCGCCCCGGCCCTCGTGGTCAACGCGACGAGCGGAGGACCTGACTGGCCGGTCACGGCCGAGGGCCCCGTACGACTGGCCATGGCCACGGCGAAGCACGGCTGCCGGCTGGTGCACGTCTCCACCGACGCCGTGTTCTCCGGCATCGGCCGTGTCACCTACGACGAGACCTGCCTTCCCGATCCCGTGACTCCCTACGGGGCGGCGAAGGCCGCAGCGGAGACCGGCATCCGTCTCGTGGCCCCGGACGCGGTCGTCGCCCGCACCTCACTGATCATCGGGGGCGGCCGGTCCGTGCACGAGCATGCTGTGCACGGTCTCGCGGTCGGCCAGGCGGACGGAGTTCTGTTCACCGACGACATCCGGTGCCCCGTGCACGTCGCCGACCTGGCCGCCGCCCTCCTGGAACTCGGGTCCTCCGGGGCGCACGGAATGCACCACGTCGCCGGTGCCGACGCGGTCAGCCGTCACACCCTCGGCGTTCTCATCGCTCAACGTGACGGTCTCGACGCTGCACGGCTGCCGACTGGTCTTCGGGCCGAGAGCACGCTTCCCGGGCCGGTCGACGTCCGTCTCGACAGCAGCGCCACCCAGCGCCACCTCACCACCGGGCTGCGCGGCGCCCGGCAGTTCCTCGCTGCCGGGAACTGAAATAACCGCGCCCGCCGCCCCCGACGCCGCGGCACGCTCAACCGGGCTGCCCACGACCACGACTCAGCCGGTCGTGGACGGGCGGCGACCCGCCCTGCGACGTCGCCGCCTCCCGGCGGCGCACCGCCCTCGTCAGCACCGACCGGTTCGACAGTGACGCCGGACGCGCACCTCGCCGGCGGCCGTGCCGCCTCCGCCGCTGTGCTCACCCGTCGTCGCCCCGTCTTTTGGAAGCCGGCCACCACCAGCGGCGTGCGCGAGGCGGCTGTGGCGCGGCGGGCGACGGCTCGCGCGGCGCGGCGGCGCGGTCGGGCATGAGACCGATCTTGTCCGGGTGGACGCAGGCAGCCTCTCCGGCGCGGGTGTAGCGGTGGCCGTCGACCGGATCGAACTGTGCCTCCCGGCACGGCCGATCGAAGATCACGAAGCGCTCGCGCGGCAGTCTCAGCGCGGGGCAGATCCCGCACAGACCGTGTTCCGAGCCAGGGTCGGTGTGGGGCGGCGGGCCCGTCATGCCCGGAGCGTACCGACCAGCGGCCGCTCTACCCGTCGAACCTCTGCGCACGGCACCCGTCCCGTTCGTGACTCGCCGTCTTCCGCGCCGGGCCGAGGGAGGCCCGCTCCGGCGGCAGCCGGCTGCTCTCTCCGGCCGACACCCGGTTCATTCATCCGCCATCCGGATGTGTGGAGGCGCCTCCGGGTACCAGTACCTGTGTGAGCCGGATCCGGTGGTCGGAGGTCGTCGAGCAGGCCCGCGCCATCGTCTTGGAGTACGACGGCGGAGTCACCCTCCGGCAGGTCCACTACCGGGCGGTCTCCGCCGGGCTGATCCCGAACACCCCCTCGACGTACCGGCACCTCTCCTCCCATCTGGCCCGCGCCCGGCGCGAGGACGGCTTCCCGGACCTGCTCGACACCCTCCGCGAAGTCCACGTCCCGCCCTCCTGGTCGGACGCCGGCGCCCTGGTCCGCAGGTACCCGACCTGTTCCGGCTCGACCGGACCCGAAACCAGCGGCACGCGCTCTACGTCGCGGTGGAAAAGGACTCGCTCCGGGCGATGTTCACAGCTGGCTCGCCGACCTCGGCGTGCCGGTCCTGGTCGTCCGCGGCTTCGGCAGCCAGTCCTACGTCCAGATGGTCCGCGAGCCCACCGCTCGAGATCCCCGGCCCGCCGTGCTGCTCTACTGCGGGGATTTCGACTGCAGCGGCGAAGACGTCGAGCGTGACTGGGTGGCCCGGACGCAGTGCTGGAGCGAGGTGCACCGGGTGCTGCTCACCCGCGAGCAGACCCTCGCCTACCGGTTGCCGGCCACCGAGGGGAAGAAGAGCGACCCGCGATGGCCGGCGTTCGCCGACCGGCACGGCTTCGACCGTCAGCGCCCTGTCCAGTGGGAAGTCGAAGCCCTCGAACCGGACGAACTGCGGCGGTTGGTGACGGGAGCCGTCGGCCCGTACATCGACCGGGAGGCACTGGGCGAGGTCCTGAGCGACGAGGACCGGCAGCGGCGCGGGCTGACCGAGTTCCTGAGGCAGTGGTGATCCCTCCGGCAGGGGAACCCGCCACGGTGACGTGACGCCACAACGGTGCCGTCCTGCCGAGCGCCCGGCGCCGTGTCATGCCGCCGCCCGGACGGGCCGGACACCTGGTGCCCGGCCGGGCGGCGGTACTGCGTACCGTGGCCCCATGACGCTGCCGCTGGAAGAGGACTCCAGACCGCCCTACCTCCAGGCGGCCGAGGTCCTGCGCTCCTCGATCCGAGGCGGGGAGTACGCGCCCGGAACCCGTTTGCCGTCGGCGCGGGTACTTCAGGAGCGGTTCGGCGTCGCGAGTTCCACCGTGCAGAACGCGCTGCGGGTGCTCAAGCGGGAGAACCTGGTCTACTCCGTGGTCGGGCGCGGCAGTTACGTCTGCCACACGAGCCCGGCACTGCTGCCGTCGGCCCCAGGAGAGCACCTGGACCGCCCGGCCGTGCCGGGTGACGAGCACCGGCAGAACGACGCGAGGCCCCCGTACGTCCGCGTCTCCGACGTCCTGCGGCAGGAGATCCGCTCCGGCGCTCTCGTGCCGGGCGACCGGCTCCCCGCCGCGCGCGAACTCCAGGAACGCTTCAGCATCGCCAACTCCACCGCGCAGAACGCGGTTCGCGTACTCAAGCGGGAAGGCCTGGCCTACGCGATCAAAGGGAAGGGCGTCTTCGTCCGCAGCACACCCCCGGCGGCGCAGCCCCGCGTGGTGGAGGAGCCGGCGAGGCGGCCCGGCGCGCAGGGAAATACGGTGCCGCCCGACCGGGTGCCGACCGATGACGAGACGGTGGCTGCTCTGGCCGCCGCTGAACAGCGGCTCGCCCGCGCGGCGGTCGCCTACACGGCGGCCCGCACCGAGGTGGAGTTGCTCACCCGTGAGGCCCGCCGCCGCGGGCTGCTGCCTTCCTCCGGCGTCGAGGGTTCGGAGCACGTGGCCCGCTCCACGGCTCCCGGCGGTGGCTGGGAGAGGGAGCGGAGGACTTCCAGCGCGGCGACGGCGCCGCCCAGCGCCCGGTGACCGGCGCCGAGCCGACGCCGGCCGCTGGTGCTCAGCCAGGCGGAGCGCTTCTTCATCAGGCACTGCCACGACGCGGGTGAGGCCAGGGAGCCGGCGTCGGCGGAGACCATCCGGGTGTGATGGGCGATCAGCCCGGCGTCGAAAGCGGAGTTGTAGGCCAGCGGGATGCGCGGGCCGACTGCGGCGGCCAGGTCCGGCGCCACGTGATTCCAGGTGGGCGCGTCTGCCACCATCTCGTCTGTGATCTTGTGAATGGTGGTCGCGGCGGCGGGAATCGGCATGCCGGGGTGCACGAGGGACTCGAACAGCGTGCGGCCGTCGCAAGCGCCAACTGCGGCCACCTCCACCACCCGCGTATCACCGCGCAGCCCGGTCGACTCGCAGTCGATCACGCACGCGACGCCCGGCCGCGTCATTGCGTGGGCCCAGTGCATGGTCGTCCCGACCGGGCCCAGCAGGACCAGGTGCCGCGCGTCGACGGCGCGGGCCAGCCGCGCCGGGAGCGTCGCCGCCACCTCGCCGGGGTGAGGTCCGCCGTGCGGCAGCGGCGCCCAGTCGACCGTCCAGCAGTCGGCGGTATGGCTGTTGCGGGCCCAGGCCCGGACTCCGGCGTGCCGCAGCTGCTCCACCAGCGCCGCCACCAGCTCGCCGCGGTCGGCGAGCGGGCCTGCCAGTTCGGCCCACGGCGACGGGCGGCGAGGCGATGCGGTCGCCGCTTGTCGCCAGTCCAGCGGTCGTGCGGCAACACTGTCCAGGGAGGCGAGGGTGAACTGCACGGTGTCCTTGGCGTTGCGCCCGGCCGGGACGAGCATCCCGGCTTCCACCAGGTAGTCCAACTCCCTGCGGCGGATGCCGAGTCGTCGGGCGCTCTGCTCGGGGCCCAGCGTCCGGGAGGCGCGAACCGATGGTGCCGTCCGGACGGCGAAGTCCTCCACCGCGGCGCGCTCCCACCGCTCCAGCCGTCACGGGCGCAGCGCGGCGTCCCTGGCGGCGGCCGTGAACTCGGGCGCGGTCAGCTCGCACAGCGTCGCGGCCTCCTGGCCAGTGCAGGAGTTCGCCGTCCACACCGTCCGCTCGCGCACCACCGTCCGCAGCCGGCCAACCAGTTCCGGCCCCGGTTCCCGGCAGTCCGCCGCGTCGTAGAGCGGGTGGTCGCGGACCTCCCCGACGTGGCCGAGAAGTCCTTCGTCGGCCAGCCGGTCCACGTCGTCCGGCAGCACCGGCGTGCCGCTGTCGAGGGCGGCGGTGAGGCATGCGGCGGCATGGCGGGCGGGCAGGCCCGTCCGCGGCACCCGTAGCGTCCTCGTCTCACCGTGCATGGCACTTCCCCATTCCGGCGCTGATCAGCATGGCAAGCTCCACTGACAACGCCGTGCCGGGCGGGGCGGTCAGCCGGAGCTCGGCCCGGCCTCTGTCCGCTCAGCCACGACCGGCTGCCGGCGCGGCATCGTCGCGACGAACACCCCGAGGGCGCCGAGCGCGATCAGGACGACCAGCACGGTCGAGGCGGTGCCGTGCGGACGGATCAGCCACGCCGCGATCAGAGCGACGGCGACGCTGGGCAGGCCGAAGACGAGCGCCCAACGCCGCCACCGCGCCGACGGCATACGGCCCTGGGCGAGGGGGGTGTTCTCGGACGGGTCGGGCACGGCGTCTCCTGTCGGAATGGGGGTCCGCCCCGAACCTACGGCGCGGGGCGGCCGGTGAGGAATCACTCGAAAGCGTGGCCCCGGCAGAGCGACAGTAGCGGCCCGGCCCGCCTTCGTCGTAGGTTCACCGTTCGGCGCATCGCCTACGCTGGCCGGCCGCCGAGGGGAGCTGCAAGAAGGGGGCACGGCCGTGGGGGACACGGACATCGACTGGGGACGGGCGGCCTGCCAGAGCGGCGTCGATCCGGACGAACTCTTCATCGAAGGCCCCGCGCAGAGCCGGGCCAAGAGCGTGTGCTTCGGGTGCCCCATCCGCACCGAATGCCTGGCAGACGCGCTCGACCGCCGGGTCGAGTTCGGCATCTGGGGAGGCATGACCAAACGGCAACGGCGCGCCCTGCTCAAGCGCCGGCCGACGGTGGTCTCGTGGCTGCGCCTGCTGGAGGCCGCCCTGGGCCGCCCACGAGCGGCAGGACGCTGCGGCACGAGCCAACACCAGGAAGCACCTGCCGCTCGCCGGCTGATCAGCCGGCCACCAGCTCGGCCGCCGAGAGAATCATCTCGGGCTGGAACCCGGCCGTACGGGTCAGGGGAATCGGCTCGGGCCGCAGCGCCGCCTCCGCGGCGGCGAGCCAACGCATGAAGTGAGCCTCAACCTCGGCCCTTGCCTCGCCCCGGGCGGGATCGGCGCCCCGGGCGGGATCGGCGTCGAGGGCGCGCAGCACCATGCCGGCGGTGCGCAGCAGGCCAAGGTGCGCAAGGTCCTGGCCGGCCCCGGCCTGCGGGTTGCGCCGGCTACCAGCGTGTGGATGCCGAGACTGTCGGTGGTGGCTGGCAGGAACGGGTCGTCCAGGCGGGACGCCAGGAGTGCGACGGCCGGCGCGAGGGCGCCCGCCGTGTCCTCGAGATGCCGGGCGGCGTCCTCGGCCGGGAAGTCGTGGGGGCGGCTGGTCCACATCGGCGTCTCGGGCGCGAAGGCGAGGGCCGCACCGCGCGCGCCGGCGTGGTGCACGCTGCTGGCGCCGAACGGGCGCCGCCCGCTGCCGGGCGCGGGGGACATCCGCTCCGCGGGCGGGTGAACGTGGACGCGGGTGCCGGGCGAGGCCCACTCGATCGCGTCCGACGGCTCGGCCTCCACCGGCAGCCCGTGCCGGGCGGAGGCCCGCTCCAGGAGCGGCACGAGCGCAGGATGAGGTGCGGCAGACAGGCAGAACACGCCCCCGCTGTCGGAGTTGTGCAGGCTGACCAGACAGTCCGGGGCGGCCCGGTCGATGGCGTCGGCGACGGCCTGGCCTTCAGGAAGCACAGCGTCGAAGCCCGCGCGGGGCAGTCCCCAGTCAGGCTGGTCCGCCTCCGCCTGACGGAGGAACCGGCGGTGGTACGACTCCAGTCGGCGGGTGGTTGCCCACCAGGCCTCGTTCAGGCGCGCGCCGTCGGGGTCGATGCACGACAGGAGGTACCAAGAGCATCGCCGGCACCCGGGCTGGTCACGACGTACCGGGCGAGCGCCGAAG
This sequence comes from Streptomyces sp. NPDC046985, assembly GCF_040644415.1. Lineage (NCBI taxonomy): Bacteria > Bacillati > Actinomycetota > Actinomycetes > Kitasatosporales > Streptomycetaceae > Streptomyces > Streptomyces sp. NPDC046985. The sequence goes on along the minus strand of NZ_JBEYWK010000023.1, from coordinate 35,575 downwards.
CCGCGGCCAGGCCCACGGGCTCGTTCCGGTGCGGCCCGGCGACGACCTGGATCATCGGGCCGCCGCCGGGGACGATCAGCATGGTCAGCTCCTCGCCGCGCGGGGACCTCCCGATCGTGACGACCTCGCAGACGTCCGCGTGCTCGCCGGCGAGCGCGGTGACCTCGGCGGTCAGCTCGTCGATGGTCGGCGGACGGTCGCCGAGGTAGGCGTGCGCAGGGCTCAGGAGAACACTCCCGGGTCACGGGCAGTAGTGGGATGGCTTTGAGTGTTGTCCAGCGCGAGTCGGTACGGCTACGGAGTTGCCGGAACTGGTGCTCAACTCCTCTTCAGAGCACGAGACTTGCGCGCTAGCGGCCCGGTATCCGAGTTGGGAGACGATCGGCCGCATAGTGGCTCCGGGCCCTCGTCGCCCGTCGCGACGTCTGCCGTGACGTCCCGTCACGCACGCCGCCGGGGACCAGAAGCGTCATCTTTCCGCATGATGCGCTGCTAACAGGACAAGATCGCTCTCTTCCGGGGGGTGCCTTGCGTCGTCCTGCGGACGCACGCCAGGATGGGTTACCGCGCTCACGGTGCTCGTTCCCGTCGGTCATCCCCACCGTTGACCGTCCCGGGTGAACTGCAGCCCACGCTCGAACCGGCATCACCAGCATGATCGACATGATGACGGCGTCCTGACCTGATGGCTTGGCGTCGTACCGAGGTGGGGCGGTGCGCCACGCGAAGCCCGGTTCAAGTGAGCCCCCCCCCATGTCCACCACCAGCCCTTTCGTCGAGCCCCGGTGCCGCGTCCAGCGCACGCAGCCGACCCGGCTCGCCCGCCTCCTGGACGCCGAAACACAGATCGGCTACCAAGAAAGCGCTCCAAGAGGTCACCAGCGCCGGCGAGGCCGGCCGGCTCCCCGACCGGCTCGACCACCACGGCCTCGACCTGGCCCTGCGCATCCTGATGCAGCAGGACTACGCGATGTGGAGCCCGCTCGCCGTCGGCCACCCGTGGCCCGACGTCTACCACCCCCTGACGCACGCCCTGCCCGGCACCCAAAGCAAGCAGGCCCGGGACGCCGCGGAGAAGGCCCACCTCGCCGGGACCGGAGAAGCGGCCCAGGACGGCGACTTCCACCCTGACGAAGTCCTCAACGCCTACGACGAGGACGAGGACAGCTTCGGCTCGGAGGCCGGGACCGGCCAGGACGGCCAGGGGGATCGGGCGGCGGAGGACGGCGAGGACCTCGACATCGCCCCCGGGCCGCAGAAGGACGCCGAGATCGCCGCGCGGTGGTGGCTGGAGCAACTCGCCGAGGACGGCGTCCTGCCCCGCTACCGGATGCCGCACCCCTACCCCGGCCGTGTCGGCCTGCCCCTCGACGCCGCGCTGGATGCCATGCGAGTCACCGGCGACGTGGACGGCTACGAGGACGAGCTGCGCCGCATCGTGGCCGCTGAGCCCCGCGATATCGACGCCTACGCCCACCTCGGCAGCCTGGCCCTGCAGCGCCACGACGGCGAGTTCGGCGACCTCATCTCCTGGGTCGGCCCCACCACGGCCGAGCGCCGCCGCTTCCTGAAGGAGGCGCTGGCCTGGTACGAGGCCGCCGTCGCCGTCGGCGAAGTCTCTCTCCCGATAGTCTTCCACGGCCGGCTGCCCTGGTCCGAGACGGACAACCGCCCCTTCCTGCGCGCCGTCCAGGGCCTGGCCCTGACCCTGTGGCGGCTGGGCCGCTTCAACTCCGCCGAGCGCGTCCTGGCGACCCTGCTCTACCTCAACCCGAACGCCAACCAGGGCGCGCGCGAGAGTCTCGCCGACGTCCGCGCGCACCGCCGCTGGCACCCGGGCATCATCGAGACCGACGACCAGCGCATCCGCAACGACGTCCTGATCGTCGCCCGCCGCCCGGTCTACACCCGCCCCGGCAGCATCCGCACCCTGCTCACCGACGCCGTGCCGCCCACGCCCGAGACGGTCGCCGACGTCGTCCGCCGCGCCGCCGCCCAGGCCCTGGGCGCCACCTGGGACGGCCGGTCGTCCCACATCGTCGTCGGCCACCCGCGCACCGGCATCAAGGTGACGATCGTCGCCCGGCACCAGCGCGGCCACAGCCTCACCCCGGACGAGTACTGGTGGGACGCCCACCCCGCCGGCGCCGACATGGAGGGCCCCGTCCTGTTCACCCTGGTCGCCGACCGCGGCTACATCGCCCTCGCCCAGCTCCTGCGAGCCGACCAACTGGCCGCCTACCGCACAGCCGACCTCCCCCGCTGCGAGCGCACCGCCTTCACCACCACCTTCATACACGGCGCCACCCACTACGGCACCGACATCACCCGAATGATCAACAACGCCCTCGACGACCTCCCGGCACAGCCCGGCTCCTGGCAGTGACCGCCCGCTCCGGCCCGGTGCACCCCGGGCCGGAGCCCCGCTGTGCCGCGGTCTCGCCCCGCCCGGCCGCCCGGCACTGCCATCATGGGACGATGGAACCCGTCGACGCAGCCCTCGCCCGCCGGTGGCCCGCCGTCCTCCGCGCCGAGCGCGTCACACTGCGCCCGGTCACGCACGAGGACGCTCCGGTCGTCCGGGCGGTGCTGACCGACCCCGACGTCCGGGCCTTCCTGGGCGGTGCGGCGAGCGAGGCGCGCATCGAGGCCCGGCAGCGCGAGTACCCGGCGACCCCCGGCGTGTGGGCGGTCGCTCCCGCTGGCGGCGGCGAGGCGATCGGCCTGGTCAGCATCACCGCGGACAGTCGCTCCGCGGGCAGGGCCGAGATCTCCTACCAACTGCTCCCCACGGCCTGGGGCCAGGGCTTGGGGCGCGAAGCTGTCGGCGCGGCCGTCGACTGGTGGGCCGCCGAAGTGCCGGACGGCGGGCCGCTCGTCGCGGTCACCCAGGAGCGCAACACCGCCTCCCAGCGCCTGCTGGAGTCGCTGGGCATGACCGTGCTCGACACCCTCTTGGAGTACGGCGAACCGCAGTACCTCTACACCCCGGGCAGCGAGGAGACCACCCTGCGCTGGGCCCGCCTGCTCCAGGCACGCACCGACGAAGTGGAACGCCGGCGCGGAGCCGAAGCGCGGGCGACCGCCGCCGGCCGCGCACTGCCGGAGGACCTGTCGGCCCTCACCCCGACGGAGATGGCCCGGCTGTGCCCGGCCCGACACGGCGCCTACGGACGCATCTGCGCGCGGAAGCAGGACCACGACCCCGACCTCCACCTCGGCAAGGCCGCGGACGGGGCCTGGATCGCATGGATGGGCACCGCCGAGCCGGCCCCCATCCCGTGACACCGGAGGCCGGCCGCAGCCGCAGCGGGCGTTCGGCCGGAATGCGCGGCCTGGGTCGCCCGTAGGGTGACGTCGTCAGCCTTCATTCATTCCGGAAAGGCCCCCGTCGTGCAACGCGTGCAGCCCGATGGCGACTTCATCAGCCTGGCCGACTACCTCGCGGACCCCGCGAACTACCGGCCCCGCTCCAGCGGGGGCACCGTCGTGGCCGCCCGCACGCGGGACGGCACCGACTGGGCCGTCGGCGCCGGCGACGACGAGGCGCCGTCGGTCTTCGACGACGTCACCGGAGCCGTGCGGGTCATGAGCAGCCGCTGTGGTACGTGCATCGGCCGGGCCGGGAACCCCGCCGGGCTCACCGACCGGCGGCGCGACGAACTGCTGGGCCGCCGCGACGACGGCATCTACGACGAGGGCCACACGGTGTGCCACTCCACCCTGCCGGGCAATGCGTACGGCCTGCCGCCGGCGGTGTGCGCCTGGATTGCCGAGCACCCGCAGGCCGCTCCCCGCTCGCATGCCATGCGCATGGCCGCCAGAGCCGGCGTCCAGTACGCGGACCCGCCCGCCGGGCCGCCGCCGACAGATCCGGCACCGCGCGCCGCCGGATAAGGTCTCCAGAGACCGGACGCGGACGGGGAGGACCAGGTGGGGGACCGGCAGCCTTTCAAGTTGCAGCAGGCCCGCGACAAGAACGGCCTGGTCATCTCGGCCCGACAGATCGGCCAGACGCCCGAGCCGTTCACCCGCCCGCTGCGCTGCCCGTACTGCGAGCACGAGGTCATCGCCCAGCCCGAACAGCCCCGCATCTCCACCAAGGGCAAGCCCTTCACCCGCGGCGCGCACTTCGCCCTGGCCAAGGAGAAGGAGAAGGGCCGCACCGCCGAACACCTGGCCCCGTGCCCGCTGCGCACCGACTACACCGTGCGCGCCATCGCCCGCAAGTCACAGGGACTGGCCGAACTGCGGTCCGGCGGACTGCAGTTGCGCCTGGTGCTCGCCCCCACCAGCGACACCAAGGCCCCACTCCTGCCGCCGGCCGGATCGCCGCTCCTCGCGCCGCCCGCGGACCCGGTCAACCTCAAGATCCACTCGGTCGATCCAGCACTCCCGCCGGCCGTCACCAGCGCCGCCCGGATCGCCCAGCTCCTGGCCCTGTACGGCGACGACCCCGAGAACGTCGAGCACTTCACCGTCAAGCACCCCGGGCTGCGCACCCCGGTGCCCTGGAACGACTTCTGCTTCGGACCCGACCCCGACCACCTGGCCCGCCTCTACCAGTGGCTGGGCGCCGGAACGGTCCGCCACCCCGTCGCCGTCCTCGGCGAGGTCACGCAGATCAGGACTACCGACACCACCACCTCCTTCCGGATCGCGACGGACGTTCCCACCGGCCTGCCCGGACCCCTCGCCCGCGCTGAGGTCTACCTGCGCGTGGACTCCCGCCGCCGCCCGCTCCTGGAACCCCTCACCGAAGGCACCCGCGTACTGGCCCTCGCCGCCCCGGACGTCGCGTTCAAGCTGTGGAAGCCGAACAAGAGGGGGCTCGGCCACCAGGTGGTGCTGTGGCCAGAGGCCCACTGGCAGATCGCCCACTGGCACGTCGACGGTGCCGGGATCCCTACCGCGCCTCGCTCGCCCAGCCCGTTGAGTGAACCGGTCCGGCCGCGGACTCGCCGGCACCCGTCGCCGACCCGCCCTGCTGCACCGGACCGCCCCGCCACCTCCTCGTACCGCCCCGCCCCCGCGCCCGCACTGCCCAAGACCGCGCCGCGCCCGCCCGCTGCGACTCCGGCTCCGCCCCAGCCGGCCACCCCGACCGCGGAGGATGTTCCCGTTCCGGACGCCGCCCCTGCTCTGCCTGTGGTGCCGCCTCCGCTGGTGACGCCGCCTCCGCCTGCACCCGTGGCGCCCCCGGTCACCCCGCCCGCCGATCCTCCCCGGCCCGTATCGCCGCCGCCGGAGCCGCCGAAGCGGCGGGCGGGCTTCCTCGCGCGCTGGCGTCGCCGCTGACCGGCCCCTCTCGAGCAGCCCGGTGGGGTGCGAATTCTGCTGTTCCGCCCCCGCCGGGCAGGTCCGCGGTGGACGATGTGATCGTGACAAACGGTGACACGGGCAACCCCGGGCCGCTGCTCCGCCGCGATGACGCGTTAGCCGCACTCGGGGAGGCAGCTCGATGGTGGGCTGTGACGTGCCGGAGGATCCCGAAGCGGGCGAGCTCGCCGAACTCGTGGCCGAGCTGGTCGGCCGGCTGCGTGCCGACCAGCTTGACGAGCGGTCCCGTAGCGCCGCCGAGGCAATGGCCAAGGTCACCGAAGCGCTGGGGGCGGTGTCCCGGCTCCGCGGCCTGCTGCCCGCCGTCTTGCTGTGACACCTGCGTGCCGCCGTGGAGAAGGAGCAGGATGCGCGCGGCCGCTTCGCACGGGGTGGCGATCCCTCAGCCGGGCAGGAAACCGCGGTCCGTCGCCCCAGAGCGCCTTCCACCGGGCCCGCACGACAGGCGAGCCGCGCCTGATCCACTCGCGAGGCCCGCCATCGTCCCGGCCCGGGTGTGTCTGCGGTGAGATAGCAAGAAGGCGGGCCCCTCGACCGTGCCGAGGGGCCCGCCCGTGTACTACGAACTCGTGTACTACGAACTCGTGTCCTGCCGCACCGTCAGATCTGCAGAATCAGCGCTTCCGCCTGTGCGAGCGCAGCGGCGGCGAGGAGGGCCTGTCCCTGGCCTTTGAGCTCGTCCAGGCGCTGGACGGCGTCCTTGTGCCGGGCCGAGATCACGCGGCCGCGCTCGTCCCTGGCCTGGCCGCCGCGGTCGAGGTAGGAGGCGAGGGATCGGGTCTGCCCGCCTGCTCCGCCCCTCGATCGGCGCCGCCCGGACACCTGGCACCCGATCACAGACGCGATGGTGGCCGGCTCGTCCACCTGGAATCAGGGGGCACCGGACCTGGCCGCCGCAGTCGGCCCACGCATCCCGCTGGCCTACAACTCCGCCTTTGACGCCGGGCTGATCGCCCACGGCGGGGATCGCGATGCCGGGGGGCCGGCCGCCCCGGACCGGCACGGTGAGCGAGGACAGGACGCGGCCGAGCGAACGTGGACGGCGACGGGCGGCCCAGCGCCGAGCTCAGGGCGCCGAGCTCGTCGGCCGGCGGCGAGACGCGGCGGGCCCGGAACGGCAGCGGGACGGGCGGCCGCCGGACACCGCGGTACGGGTGCAGCATCGAGCAGCGGCCCCGCGACCAGGACCTGATCGCGCCGGGCGGCGCGCGGGCGGTACGCCGCTGGCGCGGCACAGCGGAGCGGCGAAGCCGCGGACGGTTCGACATTGGGCCGACCGGCGGGGACGGTGACCGGTGAACCAGGCGCGCGGGCGCCGCCGGGACCGGTACGCGCGGTAGAGCAGGACGGCCCCCGACCGGCGCAACGGCGCCCGGAGACGAGCCGGCCACCGGGCGCGACGGCCGGACCCCGGCACTACACCGGGCGGCGGGGCGGGGCCGGGGCGAACGCTCGGGAAGGCGGCGGACGACCGACGCGAGGACGGGCTGCGGCCGGCGGCGAGCGCGGGCGGACGACGCCACGGCGGACCACGGGACAGCGCGGGGCGACGGCCGGGACGGCCCCGGAGGCCGCGCCGAACACCGACCAGCACGACGCTGGGCAGCGGCAGACCACGGCCAGGTCGGCGGGCCCGGCGCGGGCGGCGAAGACCCAGGCGCGGAACGGCGGGCGGGCACGCCGGGCGGCGGCGACAGGGCGGGCAGGGACGGCGGGCGCGGACGCCGGGAATGCAGCGGCGAGCAGCAGCACCTCCCCCAGGACAGCAGCAGCGTCCGGGGACCAGGCAGCACGGGAGTGGAGCAGCGGGCAGCACCACGACGACCAGACCGGCCCTCGGCGGGCTGCCGGCGCAGCACGGACAGCAGCACCTCCCCCGGGACGGCACCGCCGGCAGGACCCGACCGGACCGGCGAGCAGCACAGCACCAGGCGACACAGCAGCGAGCAGCAGCGGGCGGCGGCGTACGAGCCGGACACCGGACGGCACCGGGGCACGGGGCGGGCAGCTCCAGGACCCGGCGGCGCTGGGGACGGCCGGGCCCCAGGAGGCGCTCGGCACCGGCACACCGCGGACGCCGGACGGCGCCGGAACCTGAGTGCCTGTTTCTGAACCTCGTGAGCGCAGGTCAAGGGCCACGAGTCCGAAATGAGAGGTCTACGCAAGCGTTCGGGGAACGGTCACGGTGACCGTTCCCAGAACGGCAGCCCCTGAGGATGGTGCGGGGGTTCAGAAACAGGTCAGGGGAATTTCGACAACTCGCCCATATTGGCGTGAAGTAGTGCCATCCATGGGGCGGCGAGGACTGTCTACTCATGCACTCGGCTCCGCGGGGAGCCCGAATCCCGGGGGGATTGATGAACCTGCGCACGAAGAAAGCTAAGCTGGCAGCGCGCACCGTCGGTGCGCTGAGCGCCAGGCGACCTGCCACGATCCTGGCGGCCGCTGCTCTCGGTACGGCCGCCTTAGTCATCGGCGCAGTTCCAGCCGAAGCTGCGGTTGTCAGCCGCAGCGACGCCTGCGGCTACGCATGCGGTAGCGGCACATTCACCTGGTCGGGCAACACCCACCTGTCCACCGGCTCCATGTCGGTGGCGCGGCGGTGTGGCACCGGCTCGGGCGGATCAGTGATCCAGATCCAGGTCTTCGAAGCCCGCAACGGCCTCGTCTACGGTGCGGAACACTCCAACAACCTGCGGTGCGGGCAGTACAAGCGTTTCCCAAGCTCGGGTAACACCCTGTCCTGGAGCTCCAGCGGCGGGAACATCTGTTGGTGGCGCGTCGCGGTAGCAAACACCCCGTCATTCAGCCACGTAACCTACGGCAGCATCCAGTACAACCCCGCCCATCCATCCGGCTGCTGACCGGTGGCTGCAGTGGGTGCGCGTCGGCCAGGGCACGGTGGTTGACGGTGGCTTGGGCGGGCGGCGTGAGGGACCCGATTGTCCGGCGGGGAGCTGGACGGACGTGAGAAAGTGAGCCAGGGACGGCTTTTAGGAAGTGATGGTGGCGACACTGATCAGCGTCGCGGCTCCATACCCTCCCGCCACACCATCCTCAGGGGCTGCCGTTCTGGGAACGGTCACCGTGACCGTTCCCAGAACGCTTGCGTAGACCACTCATTTCGGACTCGCGGCCCTTGACCTGTACTCACGAGGTTCAGAAACAGGCACTGAACCCGGCGGCGACGCGGCGCGGACCGGACGAGGAACGGCAGCGAGCCCGGGGAGGCCGGCGGGCGGCGACGGGGACGGCGGCGGACGACGGGCAGCGGCACCTCCCCGGACAGCACCGCCAGCAGACGGGCCGGGCAGCGAGCAGCACCACGTCGAGCAGCAGCGGCGGGGGGCACGGGTACGAGACGGCGAACAGCAGCAGCCACACGAAGGCGCCGCGACGGGCAGCGGCACCTCCTCCAGGGCAGCAGCACCCCGACCGGACCGGCGAGCAGCACAGGACCAGGCGGCACAGCAGCGAGCAGCGGAGAGCGGCGGCGGCGTACGCGCCGGCCACCACGGCCGTCACCGCCGCCACGCCGAGCGGCGCCGGGGCCGGGCGAGGTCGCCGACCGGCAGCGCGGCGGCGGGCGAGCCGAGGGGGCGACAGCGGACCGGCACGCCGAACGACGAACGCCGAGGCCGGCGTCGGCGCACGGGCCGGACGGCAGCAGGCGGTGCGCCGACCGACGCGGGCCGGTGGACGCGGGTACGGACCGACGGGCGGCCGGGAGACAGCGTCCCCGCAGAGCCGACACGCCCCCGAGGCCGGACGGGCGCGGGGGCCGGGACGGCGGCCGGCGGGACGCGGCAGGCACGGCGGGCCCGGCGGGCACGGGGGCGGGCGACGAGCCGAGGGTGTCACGCTGTCACGCCCCCCGACGACGGGCGAGCGTCACACCCCAACGTGACACCCCAGACCCGACACCGACGACGACCGACACCGCCGACGGACGAAGACCAGGACGGCCACGGCACCGGCAGCACCGCCAACCCCGGCAACCCCCGGCAGGCGGCACGGCGGCACGGCCGGGCGCGGGCGGCGGCGGGCACGGGCGGGGGCGCGCGGCGCGGGGACGGCAGGCGGGCAGGGCGGGCGCGGACGGCGGCGGACGGGCGCCCGGCGGGACGGCGGCGGAGGCGGGAGCAGGGGCCGGGACGGCGGCGGGCGCAGCGCGCGCGGCGGCGGCGCGGCCGGGACGGCGGCGGGCGGCGCGGCTGCTGACGCGGCGGATGGAACGGGGACGGCGGCGGACGGAGGCAGGGGGCGGGCACGACGGCGGGCGGCAGCGCGGAGACGGCACGGGCGCGGGGCCGGACAGACGGCGGCCGGAAGCGAAGCACGGGCAGCCACGGAACGGTGCAGCCGCCAGGAGCGCGGCGCACGGCGGTGCGGGGGCGGCAACGCGCAGCAGCACCTCCTGGGCAGCACCACAGCCGGACCCGGCCCGCCCGCCCCAGCCCGACGAGCATCTCCTCGACGAGGGCCGCCCAGCAGCAGAGCGCCACCGCGAGCAGCAGCGAGCGGCGGCGGCGGGCGGCGGCGAGGCGGACACCGCGATGGCGGGAGGGGGCGGCGCGAGCGGCGGGGCGGGCGGAGGTTGTCGCTGCCGATGAGCGCGCCGCGAACCGCAAGCGCGGCCGGGCAGCGGCACCATCCTGTTGCCGTCGAGCCACCCTCTGGCAGAGGGAGACGGCCTGCAGTCTGCGGCGCCCGCTCACCCCGGCCGAACCGGTCAGCAGCCGGGGCGTGGGTGGTGGTAGGTCGGCTCTCTCGAACGACCGCGCGATCGGCCGATTGGTCGGGGCCTTGGTGATCGTCTTGTCTCCCCGCCGGCTCCATGCGTGCGTGGGCCTGGTCGCTGGCCGGGATGTGCGGCGGGCGGTTCAGGACCACCAGTCTCGGCCGGAGTGCCAGCGCCGTACCCACTCCTCGAAGCCCCAGGTGGGGTCTCCAGGCGCCGGGAGGGCCGCGTCGGCAGCGACCATCCAGACCTCGCCGCGGCCGGGGCCTGTAGTCAGCAGAAGCCAGAAGGACTCCCCGTCTTCGGATCCGAGGACAATCGATCCGGCGTTGAACGCGGCGTCGATGCGTGGATCCTCGTCTTCGACCTCCCTGTCCTCGGACCAGTACCAGGCCTTCTGCAGGGGGAAGGGCTGGCTTGGCTGTCGTGGGCCCACTCCGAACCAGGCGTTGGGCAGATGGCCGAGCGGTTGCAGGCCACCGTCCCAGGGGGGACCAGAATGCGACCCGTTGCTGATCTCCGCGACGAAGGTCCTGTACGGCTCCGGGAGGAGCACACCGTTCTCCGCTTCCCATGCTGCGACGGCTTCATGGCCAAGCGCCGGTGCCCGCCGCTCCGGCGGGAATGCGTCACGTAGGAAGGCGAGAGTGGCTTCGGCAGGCCGCTGATCATACTCGGGAGACATATCAGCATGCTGGCAGATCCGGCTGCGGGGCTCAGACCCACGTCGGTCGCACAGCGGGTGAGGGCGGAGGTCCTTACACGGTGTGTGCCACTGCGGTCGTCAAGCCGGTCTCAGGCGGTGCTGCGCAACCGACGGTCCCAGCAGCAGGTGTCTCCCACCCACCCATACTCGTGCCGGTGCGCGGTGGCCAGCAGGACCGCTCCACCGCAGAACTTGCACGTCTCCAGGTCTACATAGGCGCCGTGCTCTTCGAGCACAGCGGCGATCTGCTCGTCAGTCGGGTGCTTGCCGAACGACTGCTCAGTCAGCACCTGGTCGTCGCAGCAGCGCACCAGATCGTAGGAGCGGCCGCCGCCATTCCAGACCAGTTCCCGGACGAAGTACTGCTCTTCATCCACCTCGAACGGCTCGTGATCGACTTCACGACCGGGCACGGATCCGGGCTTTGAGGAATTTCCCATGTGTCTACCAACTTCCTTCCGGGTCGGGCTTGAAAGCCTTGCGGCTGATGCGCCTAGTGTTTGCGGTCGATCTGCTTCACGCGGGCGCTCAGAGCGGCGGCGGTGCGGCGGGCGTCGTTGACGGCGTCGCGCAGGACATCCTCCAGGGCCTGCCTCGTGCTGTGGCCATCACGTTCGCTTGCGACGGCGTAGACCGTGCCAGCGTCGACGCTTTCGAGCGTGACGGTGCCCGTGATGAGGACATCATGGCGGTCGTTCTCCAGCAGATCGTGGTAGGACCGGGCGTCCTCAGCCATGGCGCGACGCACCTGAACCGCAACGGTGTACCCCTCGTGGGTGAAGCGGGCGGCCCCGTCGAGGTCGAGGCGGAAGCCAGGGTCGGCGGGGGCTCCGAGCTGGTGCAGTTCCATGGGGGATCTCCCGGAGTGTCGGGGTGTGGGATGGGCCGGACCGAGCGTCGGCGGGGGAGGGGGCAGTAGTCGAGAAGTGGGCCGTAGTGGTGCTGGTGGAGGTCGATGACCTCGTGGATGTCGGTCTGGGTAAAGCCGCACATCTCGGGGGTGAGCGTGTCGTCGCCGAGGTCGATGGAGATGTCCAGCAGGACTGTGAGCAGGTCGTGGAGGTCGCGAGGAGGGAGGGTCAGAGTGTGGCGAGGGCTGTCAGGGGAGAGGTGGGCGGTCATGAGATGGGCCAAGCGGTGCCAGTACGGGTCCCATCGGTCGAGCAGGTCGGCGCACAGGTGGCGAGCGATCGCAGTGGGCACGGTGACGATGGGGGCAGCGAGCATGGCGTTCGGCCGGCAGCGTTAGCGGGTCACGTGTTGCTCCACGCGGGGCGGTGGGACGGAGGCGCCGTGACGCAACCAGAGGATCACCGACGATGGCTTCTCGGCCATGGCCAGGCCGGGACCCAGCCCCGGTACGCCGTCCGCATCTCGATCTCACCGGCCTCGGCAGCCCGGACGCCGGAGCAGTCGTGGACCAGGTCCGCGAGATCGCCGTCGAGCCGGGCTGCTTCCGCCGGGCCCAGTTACCGCAGTGCCTCGGCGGTGGTGTGCGGATCGCCGCAGATGGCCGACCAGCCCCTTGTCTCGGTCCGGAGCGCTTCAAGCAGCGCGCCGGAGCCGTCCAGAGGGTGGAGCTGCCGCGCGCCCGTGGGGTCGAACGTCCGCACGCCGCTGGCGGAGGCGTCGAAGAGCGCGGTGCGCCCGTCGGCGCTGCGGACGGCCGCCAGGTCCACGGCGACCGGCAGCGAGCCGACCGGTCCGTTGATCACGGCCTCGACCGTGATCCGCATGGTCGGCGCCGTCCGGTGCTTCCCGGCGTGCTCGCTCTGGAACAGCAGCGTCCCGGGAGCGAGCCGGCGGCCGGAGGCGGTGGCCGCGTCGAAGCCGTCGGACAGCGTGCGGGAGACCAGGGAGAGTGCGTCGAGGATGCTGGTCTTCCCGGCGCCGCTGTATCCGGTCAGGACGGTGAGCGTGCCCGGGGTGAACTCGCAGTCCGCGACGGACTTCAACCTCGTGAGCGCGATGTTGGTGATCACTGCAACTCCTGCGTGGTGACGGTCGGACGGCAACCGGCCCGACCGGCCTAATCATACACAGAATCATAATGTTAAGCAACGTACCGAGGTTGGTGGGTGGTGCATCTAGGGGCCCGACCTGGGCCTGAGCCGTCTGAGCGCGGAAACTGAGAGCGAGAGCGTGGGGCCCAACCCAACAGTGAACTTGAGAGCGTGAACCCCCAAATAAGAGTGACTGAGTCCGGTTCGCGGGGTTGGTCTGACCTTACGGGGTCGGCGGCTGACTCACGGAGGGCGGGCGGAGTCGTGGCTCCCTCTCCGCTCTCATCTCTGCTGAGCCGCTTCACGCCTCATTCGGCGCACGCCGAGGTGATAGCGCGCGGGCCAGCGGCCCTGTCAACTGTCACCTTCGCTGTCGGTTCTCACCGTCCGGGCGGCTCGAGGGCTACTGCTCGGGGGTTCGGATGGCGCGCAACGCGGCGCGGGCGTAGTCCGCGGGCGTGGCTCCCGGCCTGTGGACGTCTGCGACGGCCGCCAGCACGGCCAGGTACTGCGGGCGGCGTCGGTCGCGTCCTCGATCAGTTCGAAGGCGGCGGACCGCAGCCGGGCGAGGCTAGCGTGGGTCTTCTTCCCCTCCTGGCCGATGAGGTCGTGCTCGACGGCGAGGTCGGCGCGGGATTCACCGACCGCGACGACGCGCAGGCGCCGGTCGGGGTGCTTCATGTCGGGGGCGAGGTCACGGTAGAGCTGGCCTTTCGTGATGACGGCGCTGGGCATGATCTTCTTTTTCGTTTTCGTCCTGTTGAGGTCTGGTCGTCGGTGCAGCACCTCAAGTGCCGCGTGATGCCGGGGGCTTCCGGCGGCGTGTTCCTCCTTGGCGTGCGCCGCTCCTCGTATCCTGCCGAACGCCTCGGCCGGAGCGCCGCCGCGGGGGCGTTTGGCGCTGCCGGTGTGTGAGGTCGGCGCGGCCACGGGTCCGCTGAGCGGCGCTGGCGCCGACCTGCGGGGCTGCGGCGCGGAGGTAGAGGTTGTGCACGTAGGCGCGGGTCTGCGGTTCCCAGGTCCGGCCGAGGATGTGGGCGATCCAGGCGGCCGACACCATCGGGCAGACCGTGTCGGCGATCAGCTGGGCCTTGTTGCGGATTCCCTCGCCGCGTCCGACGTGCTTCCAGGGGTAGCCGGGGAGGAAGCCCACCGCGCGCCCCAGGTCGGCGTGGTTGTGCTTGAGCCCGTCCGCCTCGCGCTTCCACCCGTACGCCGTGCCGGTCACCGTCGTGCCGGGCCGGTCCGCGTCGAAAGTCCCGCCGCCCTTGGGCCGACCGGTGTTCGGGTCGATGCCGCGCACGCCCCGGGTGGCCACCTTGTGGCCCTTCTCCCAGCCCATGCAGTGCGCCCAGGTGGTCACGGGGAACGGCGCGCTGGGCCGGTAGTCGACGAAGGGGCGGGTGTAGCGCATGCACACCAGGAAGCTCCGGCACCGCTTCGAGGCGGCTCCGTAGTCCGCGGCCTCCAGGAGGCTGAATCGCGCGTACTCCCATCCGGCCTCGTAGAACTCGCTGCTGATGGCCTCGACGACGTACTGGGCGGCCGGGGACTTCAGCAGGTTGCTGGACTGCTCCATGGCCACCCACCGGATGGTCCCGAACTTCGCCTGGAGGGCGAGCGGCCAGATCACCGCCTCGGCCATCAGCCCGGTGCGCGGGTCGTCCAGGGCGGCCAGGGGAGCGCGGACCTCTGCCCAGCTGGCCCCGGTGGGCGGGGCGTAGCCCTCCAGGCCGTCGCCGGCGTCGTCGACCGTGATGAACCCGGCCGCGGCCCCGGCGTCGGAGATGACGTCCTCCAGGATCTGCATCGCCGACGCCTCCAGGCCCGCCCGCTTCCCTCCCGGGGACAGGGTCTGGCAGGGCGGGGAGAGGATGACCGCCACCACGTAGCGCAGCGCGAGGTGGCCCGGGTCCAGGTCGGTGACGGAGGCGCAAATGCGGCGGTGCCCGGCGGCCCGCGCGGTGGCGCAGGCGCCCTCGGACAGGTCCACGCCGACCATGTCGACCTGCTCGCCGAGCACGGTGGTGATCCCCTCGCACCAACCGCCAGGACCTGCATAGAGGTTCACGATTCTAATCGGATCGTCCGGTTTCGGACTTGAGAGCCACTCGACCGGCCACGGCCCCGCGAGCTCGGCCCGCTCCTCGTCGCTCAGCGCCGCGATGTAGGCGTCGCGCTCTGCGTCGTCCAGGAGGTCGATGTCCTCCACCGGCAGGCCCAGCACGGCGCGCACCTTCGCCAACGTCACCGCGGCCTGCTCGCGGACCCAGTACGCCATGTGCGCACGGGCCCAGATCGCGGTGCTCTCCTCCTCCAGCTCCAGACGGTAGTTCCAGCCCTCGTCCTCGACCCGCTGGGGCAGGCGCCACCGCCGGGCCTGGCCGATGGCCTCGTACGCGGCCGTCACCGTGCCGGAGTGCGCCTCGGCCAGGGCCAGCGCGGCGGCGCGCCCGGCGGCAGCCCGGCCGCGAAGCCGCTCCGCCTCCGCGAGGGCACACGGCGGTTCGACCGCCGCGCCCCCTTCGCCGTCCATGGCCGCGGGGCCGCCCGGGTCGCTGACCGTGTCGCGCGCCGACGCGGCGCTGGAGGAGGGGGCGTGCATCGTCGTGTGCCTCTGAACTGTCGGCCGTCCTGGAACAGGAGGGCGGGAATCCCGTAGAACCACATGCAGACTCGTAGGGTTAAGAAATATCGACGTTGGGGGTGGTCAGACGGACGCGGAGTCGGCCGCGTCCCGCAGCATCCGCTCCGTCTGCTGCTCCCCGAACGCCTCGACCAGCGCCGCCACTTGGCCTTCCAAGCCGATGTTGTTGAACGCGCTGGCCCGCTCGTCGGCGTCGTCGTGCACAGCGTCGAAGGCGTCGAGGTCGCTCAGCTCCGGTCGGGCGCCGCTGTTGTAGGCGCCCGACGCGCCGCGGTGCACCATGTCGTACACCAGCTCGTCGACATCCGTGGCGGTCAGCTCCAGCTCGCCGGCCAGGCGGATCAGCGCTGCGGGGCCCTGCGCCTCCTCCGTCGGGCCCGGGGCGCCGGCCGGCTCGGGCTCGTGCTTGCGCTGGTCACCGGGGTTGGTGTTCTGGCGGATGGTGGTTATGGAGTCCTCCGGAGCGGGGTTCCTCGTGGTCAACGGCGAATGGGGCGCGGGTGGGGAGGCAGGCTCACGGACGTCGGAGAGGGTCGGGGCAGCGAAACCCGCGGTGGAATCATCGGCGGAGACGCACTGACGGGGCGGCTTGGCGATCTGCGCCTGCTCGGTGAGCAGAAGTCGTACTCGGGCGGTTGGCGCCCCGGTAGCCATGGCGATGTCACGCAGCGTTGCGCGCCGCAGAGCCAGTGCAGCCACCGCTTCGCCTAGGGCTGACGCGTGGGCGGCCTCGATGGACCGCAGCTTCTCCAACTCCGGTGTTGTTGGGATGAGTGTGACCTCCGCTGCTTCGCCGACGAGCGCCAGCCCCTGCTCGGTGCTCTCGCGTGCGGCTTTCAGAGTCCGCCCATGCCCGAACACTCCGTAACGGGGAACGCTCACCACCCAGAGCCGGCCCCGCCGGCTGGCCTGGCACTCAATCACCTGCTTCACGCCGCGCCCTCCAAGTCGTCGATGATCTGCTGCACGATGACGTCCGGCAGAGACGAGGGCACGGCCACCTGCCGGGCGCCGATCCGGTACAGCGTGTGCGTGGCGTTGCTGCTCACTCGGCTGACGGTGAGACCCCGACGAGCTGCCGCCGCGCGAAGACGAGCCAGCGAGCTGCTGTGCTGATCACCTGCGCGCAGCGCTGCTGTGACCGCCTGCGCTTCCTTCCACTCCTGGACGCTCACGACCGGCTCGTGCACGATCTGCGGCGACCAGACCCACTCCGAGGCAGGATTCAACCGGGAGAACCCGGGGCCGCCCGTGCGGCTCGCCTTACGGTTGTAGACCTGGTAGCCGGTCAACTTGGGATTCGCGATGAGCCCCTCCACCCGGTTGTGCGTCCACTTTCCGTCAATGGGATACCGGTCGGGGTCCGACGACAAGATCGCGGTAATGTCCGCTGCTTTGAGATGTTCTTCACGTCGTAGTCGGCACAGCTCTGATGCCGCGTCGAACCGGCGTGAGTCGGGGTGGGGGGCGAGTCTCCGCTTGGGGCGGGCGATGCCGAATCGCGCCTTGTCCCGCACCGGCGCGTTCTCATCGATCACCGCGATGTACGGGTAGGGCGGATAGCCGTGATTCCATCCGCCGATGGCGTGCTGGACCTGCCCTCCCATGGACATCTCCACCAGGACCGTCCGGTAGACCTCTGCATCGACCTGGCTCTGACGGCGCATGCGCAGTCGACCCGACTCGGTGCCGCCCACCGGCTCATTGGCGTAAACGATCTCGACCCCGACCTTTTCGAGTTCGTGTTCCACGGTGAGGCTGGTGAGCATGGCGCGCGCGAGCCGGTCGGAGCGCTCGGCCAGGACGTGGGTGTAGCCCAGCAACTCGGCCCGCTCCAACAGGTCTTGGAGTCCACCGTCGCGAGGCGTCGGCACGGCCAACGCGTCGTACATAGCCTGAGGCCCCAGTCCTCGCAATTCCGGGGGAAGCATTCCGGATTCGACGTCCCAAAAATGCGCAGCGAATACCTCGCCCTTCTCTAGTCGGGCGGAAGCATAGGCCACCTGTCGTGGAATGGAGGAAGCGGGATTTTGGGTTCCGTCCTTGGTTGAAACGCGCCCGACGAATACCGGAAGGCGCGGACGCGGGTCCGCCGCATGGTAGCCGGGCAGGTCGGAAAGGTCGATGGGAGGTCCGAAAGAAGAGATCATGAATTTTCCTTGACGCTCGCGAGCGTGATGTTGCACTGCACCTTGAGTCGTCGGCGACCGTGCCCTCGTCGGGCTTGTGGGGTCGAAGACCCACGGCCGCGGCTCGGCGGACGCTCAGACGTCGTTGGACTGCTCGGCAGTGGTGAGATCGAACCCGAGGGCGTGGAGGCTCGTCTTGATGTCCTCCACGATGTCGCCGCTCTCAAGGTCGGGATCGGTCATCGCGGCCAGGACGGCGTTCATGCCCGCCGTCGCATCGGGCCCCGGCGCCGTGTTTTCGGCTGGCCGGCCGAACTCCCCGGCCAGGACGGCCATGACCGTACCGAGCATCTGGACGAGCTCCCCGGTCTGCCGGTCGGCGGCCTCGTCGTGGTAGGCGTAGTCGTTGCCCAGCAGCGCCCCGTCGGATCCCTTGAAAGGGGCGAGCTCGACCCGGTGACGGGCGAGCACGGAGGCGTGGGCGGTGATGAGGCTGTGCACCACGCTGCGGGACGACCCCACGGCCGGGCCCGGCGTCTCCGCCAGCTCGTGGCCGCGCAGCATCGCCGCGCACTGCAGCCAGCCGGCCAGGTCCTGGACCCGCTCGCTGAGGAACTGGTCCCAGTAGTCGAAGGGCAGGGCGGACGCCGCGGTCAGTTCGGCGAGGGCCGCGGCGACGGTGGTCGAGTCGGCGTCGCCGGGGAAGCCGGTCAGGGCTGCGCTGGTCATGGGGTTCCTCGAGGTGGGCGGGCACGCCGATGCGGCGCGGGGATGACGGCGGGCGGTCGGTCAGTTGGGGGGCGCCGGGGAAGCGGCGGTAGGGTCCAGGACGATCTCGCCGTGTTCGAGGACGGCGCGGAAGTCGTGGCCGTTAGTGGCCAGGCCGCCGAGCCCGTGGCCGAGGAGGGCGTCGGTGCCGACCGCGTAGTGGGGGCGGACGAGGATCTCTCCGACGATCAGTTGGTGGATGCGTCGGCTGCCGTACCGCAGAGGGTGCGCGTCACCGGTGCCGGGAATGCGGCTGGAGCCGACGAAGGTAACCAGACCGGGACCGGAGTCCTGGACGTACATCCAGGACGGGACATGGCGTGCGTGGGGATCGAGCATGAGGCCGGCCAGGGCGGCGTCGGAGGGGCGGTACGAGTCCATCGGGCTGTTCTCTTGAGGTCGTGAGGGGAGAGCCGGTGCCCCCGGGCACAGGGCCGGCCCGAAGCGGGGACTACTCGCCGGCGCCGGTCACGTGCAGACCGGAGACGCTGGGCAGATGCGAGAGCATCGTGTGGAACTCCGCCGGCCTGAATCCGGCCTGGCACTCCCTCTTGCCGAGCCGAAGAGCCAGGTGCACTTCCACGTCATCGATCTCGTGGTCGCGGGTGGCGACGTAGCCCGTGTCCGGGCACGAGAACGTCACTGACTCGACGCGTGGTCAGTTCGCCGAGGGCGATCCGGTCCCCCTTACGGGGCAATGGCAGGCTGCCGGTCTCCCAGGTGAACCCGCCTCGTAGTCGACCTCGCCGTCGTCGATGCCCGGCCTGAAGCTGACCTCTGCGCGCATGAGCGCTCCTTCTTTCGTATGGCTGTGGCCGGGGCGCGCTGCGCCGGACGGCCGGGTGGTCGTGCTCCTGGCGGGATTCGAGCCCGCGCCGGGTAGACGAACTTGGAAAACGCGCTTTCCTGCCGGAGGTTCGGGGTGTCAGCCCCTCGTTGAGGTTCCCCAACCCTGGGGCTTTTGGCTGGCCAGGGCCCGGTCCCGGTGCATCCGCAACCGTCTCGTCATGACGCCGCTCCGTATTACGGCCGCTCATCCTCTGAGCTACAGGAGCAGGATCGGGCTGCGCCCTCTCTGCGTCAACTACATTACACAAACTCGTAGCGTTAGGCAATGTCGTTCGGGTTCTTCACCGTCAGGTCGGATATCGCCGGGTGCTCGTGGGGAGGACGACGGGTCGGACTGCTGTCGACGTCCGCCCTGGCACGGCGCAGTCGTCCCTATGACGACGCCCTATCACGAGGTCGCGGCCGCAGAGGGAGTCTGGACGCAGATGCTGCGCCTGCCGGTCGCCCCCCGGTCGAGCAGGTCCGGCAGGCCCTCACCGAAGCGGCGCGGACGTGTCCGGTTGCCGCCTTCCTTCCGTGCGAGGGCGACGACCCGGCGAGGGAGGTGCTGCTCTGCCAGCGTCGTAGTCGCGTGTGCTCGCCAGGAAGACGCCCGCCCGGCGTGAGGGGTCGGCGTATCGATCTGAGGGCGCGCAGGAGGTCGTCGTCGGTGACTAGTCGCAGCAGCGCGTTGTCGAAGGAGATCACCGCGTCGAACCGCCGGTCGACCGCGTCGGCCACCTCGCGCACGTCCGCGACGAGCAGCGGGAGCCAGATATCGTGCGCACGCGCCTCCGTAGCGGCGCGTGCGACGGCTCGTTCGCTCAGGTCCGATCCGACGACCTGGTAGCCGTGCGTGCGTAAGGGCACCGCCTAGGTGCCGATACCGCAGGTGCAGTCAAGGATGGCGGCCGGCGGTTCGCCCCCCAGGACCGCAGCAGGGCGTCGACCGTCGCGGCCTCGTCCTGTGCGCTAGAAAACCCCGCGCCCGCTGAAGCAGATGCTCGCGTGGTGGAAGGCGTCCGCGCTCCTGAAGTTCGGCAAGCAGGTGGTCGACGGGCTCCTCCACCGCTGCCGCGCGGCGGGCGCGGCGATCCAGGCCCGGGTGGACCCGCGCGTCGATGTCGTCCTCGCCGCCGTCGACGTCGCCGCGGTCGTCTTCACCGTGCGCGGCAAGTTCGCCCGCCGCCACGTCCTGGCCGAAGCCCGCCGACACCTGCTGGAGACCCTGCGCGGCCAGGAGTTCACGCGCGGCCTGGACGACTGCGTCGCGAACCGCGCCCTGTCCGACCACGGCCGCCAGGCCACCGCTCCCCAGCCCAGCCGCCGTGCCCCGGCCGCCGACCAGATCTTCTACACCGCCGACTTCGCCAAGCCCGACCCCTGGTGGATCGCCGGCACCGACGGCAAGCCGCCGCGGGAGTCGAGCCGCTACGAGCGGGCCCGGGTCGCCAGCCTCGCCGTACAGGGCGCGATCCGCGCCGCGCGCGCTGCGACCGCCGGGCGGGACGACGCCCCCGCGACGGCATCGGCCGCCGCGCACACCGAAGACCTGCACCACGACCTGGCGTCAGACCCGCTGCACGCCGTCGACCACCCCGGCCGGGACGCCGCGCTCACCCCGGCTGCTGAGTCTCATCTCGATGTCCAGCGGGATTCTCACCGTGAGGCCATGTGTCCGTTGTCGCTGTCATCTCTTGTGACGTGCTCTTTTGTTGATCCTCGGCAGAATCAAAGGCGGAGCCGGTGAGAAATTGACGTGACGCCAGATGAGAAGTAGCAGGACATTGTAGTGAGAATCCCAATAATGGACCCTTCCTGGCCTGCAGTTTCTTCCAGTTGGGCGAAGTTCTGCCGACTACTGGCCTCCTCTGTGTTGAGTCGTCCCTGCGTGTGCTGGGCGGAGTGGAAACCGTTGCTCTCCCACAGTGCGGCGATCGATTCATCCCTGCGTGTGCGGGGCAACGGGAAGGTCGTGGTGCGGGCCTGCTGGGTGAAGGAGCCATCCCTGCGTGTGACGGGGCGGAGATGCTGGCATCGCGGATCTTCATCTGGCAGAAGGAAGCATCCCTGCGAGTGCAGGGCGGAGTTGAAGTGCGACTCACCCATCGTGGACACGAACGAGTCATCCCTGCGTGTGCAGGGCGGAGAAGAGCTGGACGTGGAAGAGCGGGCAGTGGACCGAGTCATCCCTGCGTCTGCGGGGCAGGCTGCCCGGTTCAGCGGTGACGTGCAGTTAAGTCTAGTGCACTGGTCGTTACTTGGCCGTTGGTGCGGATAAGCGGAACTGCGGCTGAAGGGGGCTGTGGGTGGGGGCGGTTGAGGATGCACGGCTCCGCGGTATCGATCTCGGGGTGTGGGCGGAGTTTGAGGCAGCGACGTGGACGTCGTATCCGCTGCTGTTCCGGATGCTGGATGACGCGGCGGTTGCGGCGGTCCTGTGGGACCGGTTCTTGAGCTCTTCGCAGCGTGCGGTGATTGCCGAGGGCCTAGGCGTGGGCGAGGAGCAGGCGCGGTCGCTGATGGCGTTGTTGGCGGGCTTGCGGGAGCTGGGCAAGCTGGTGCCGGGCTTCCAACGGCATGAGCGTGGCGCGTGGGAGCGGCTGAGCGAGGATCTGGTGGCCGGGGCGAGCCGTGTCTCGCCGGTACCGGTGGAGGTGGACCGGTCCTCGATGCATGTGGCGCTCGGCGTGCTGGTCGGGTTCGGCTTCGCCGCCGGCGGCAACAGCAGTCCGGCGGTTCGGTGTGCGCAGGTCGTCGGGGGCATGGGGGGCCGGTTCCTGCAGGTCGATGTGAGCGGTGGTGCTGCCGCACGGAGGGTCGCGGCCACGGCCGGCGGGCTGGCTTGGCGGGAGTTGCGGTCCCGCTACGCGGCGCTGGTGCGGTATCTGACCGGCGCGGCGGTGGTTCCAGAGCGTGTGTCGGTGCAGGCGGCGGTACTGATGACCGGGGTGGGGATGCTGGCGGGCCGGCTGTCCGGGCAGCGCGGGCACTGGCAGCAGGCAGCCCACATGCCGGCGTTCGGTGCAGCCGAACACTTCGCGGATGCCCGCGCGAGGGCGGTCGAGGCGGTCGGTGAGGCGGAGCTGGAGCGCGTCGACCTGGAGCCGGTGCCGTTCACCACCGCCCACCCGCACGTGAAGGGCCACAACGATCTGCAGGCCTCGCTGATGGCACAGCTGCCCGGCCTGGTGGGCGAGTACGGCGTCGGCATCACGGTGATCGCCGACGGTACGGGATCGGGCAAGAGCGTCGGAGCCCTGGAGGCCGCCCGGATCTGCAACGGCGCATGCGGCACGGCCGGCTTGGCGTGGCTGATGCCGACCACGGCGACCGCCGATGCCGCGTGGGAGATGCTGGAAGCGTATGTGCGTGCCCACCGGCCCGAGCGGGTGCCGGTCACGCTGGCCCACAGCCGGAGCCGGCTGAACCCCGCCTACACTGACGCACAGCTCACCACCGAGGCGGCCGGCGGACATGCTGATTCTGCCGGTGCCCTGGCCGCGCTGATGCCTGACGGCACGCGCCCGGCCGGCACTCCGGCACCCGGCGAGGTAACTTCGACCGGCCTGGACAGCGGCGTGCCGGAGCCGACAGGGGCGGGGGAGTGGGCGGCGCGGGAGGTGACCGCGCCGGAGGGCTTCCTGCGCAGCCAGGACGCGGCGCTGCTGGCCCAGTTCAGCGCGGCGACCGTCGATCAGGCGCAGATGGCGGTGCTGCCGGTGGAGTTCAGCGCGCTGCGGTTGCTGGCCCTGTCGGGCAAGACGGTGGTCGTCGACGAAGCCCATGCCCTGACCCCGTACAGTCACCTGCAGTTGCTGCGGCTGCTGGGCTGGCTGGGGAGTCTTCGTACGCCGGTGGTGCTGCTGTCGGCGACGATGCCCTCCTCGACCGGCAGCGCCATGGCGGCTGCGTATCTGGCCGGCGCCGGGCACGATCCGGGCCGGGTTGCGGCCGCGGACTATGCGCCGGCGTTTCCGGGGTGGCTGTTCGCCGATGCCGCCACCGGCACCGCCCATCGGATGCAGGAGACGGCCCGTGTCCGGCATTCCCAGGCGCAGAGCCGCCCGCTGCGGGTGACCATGCGTGCGGTGACCTACAGGCGGCTGGGCGACGGGGGCCGGGAGGTGGAGCCGGACGAGCGGCTCGCCGTGGTCGGCCGGACGATCGGACAGGTGGCTGTTGAGGGCGGCTGCGCGATGGTGGGGTGTGCGACGGTCGCTGACAGCCAGGACACCTACCGGTATCTGCAGCGGTCCTGGACCGGCGATCCGGGGGAGCTGATGCTGCTCCATGCGCGGTTCCCCGGCTGGGTGCGTGAACAGCGCACCGGCTGGGTGCGCCGGACTCTCGGTCCGGCCGGGCCCCGCCCGGACCGGCTGGTCGTGGTGACCACAAGCATGCTGGACACCAGCTTGGACATCGACGTGGACATGATGGTCAGTGACCTGGCCTCGATCGCCCGGCTGCTGCAGCGCGCGGGACGCCTCGCGCGCTTCTACCGGTCCTGGCAGAACACCAGTCGCCGCCCACCCTGGTGGAGTCCCGGCCACGTGCCGCGCCTCACGGTCCTGCAGCCGCTCGGCACCGCAGGGGTCACCGCGGTCCCGGCCGAGTGGCGCACCGTGGAGCCGGCATTCCTGCTGCACGCCACCGCAGCCCTCCTGCAGGCCAAAGGCCACGACCTGGAGCTGAACGTGCCCGGCGACGTGCAGGATCTGGTCGAGCAGGTCCACGGCGAGCACTCCCCGTTCGCCGACGAAACGGCGACCTTGCGCCGGCTGCTGGCCGGACACCTGGAGCGCACCATGGCCGAGGAACACCTCAGCGCCGTGCACCTGATCCCGCCGCACGACCGGGTATCGGCCTTGGCCGACCTGCATCGCCAATATCTGACCGCCGCCCAGGCCGCCACCCGCCTCGGCACACTGCCGCGACGTCTGCTGCCGTGCTACATGGCTGGTGGCGTACTGGCCCTGGACCGTGCGGGGACGCAGCCGCTGCCCGACCAGAAGTACCTGAACCCCCGCCAGGTCCGCCACATCCTGCAGCACACCCTGCCCGTACCGGCCGCCTGGGTCGCCCGCCGCGCCCCGCAGCACCGGCCTCCGGCCAGCTGGGACCAGCATCCGCTGCTTGCCGACCTGGTTCTGCTGCCCAGCCCCGCTGGTGACCCCGCCCACACCGAGCATTACGGACGTCATCGCCTGCGCATGGATGACGAACTGGGCCTGATTCACGCCCAGGTGAACTGACCTGCTCGGAGCCGCTGCGGCGGAACGGACTGCCGATACCGACAGGACGTCCTGTGCAGGGGAACGCAGCGTCAGCCCGTCCAGCCCCGCCCCGGTAATCAGCGGCAGGACGCACCCAACACCCGTACAGAAAATACCGATAATCACACTTTCTCACGCATTGGACATGATTGGTTACTGTGTGATTGTCTCTGGGTGTTCAGAGAGCCCAGACGGCTCGGAGAGGGACACAACCGTCACGCCACAAGCATGAGTGGCGGTATGCCGGTCTCACTCCGCCGCCGTCGGCATGAACACGGGACAGTCCAGCGAACCTGCCGAGTCGGCCAGCGCTCAGGGCAGGCCGGCACACTCACCTCTGACGCTTGGCCAGCCCCGTTTCCCTCCCCGCCTCGGCCTTTCACAGGCTGGCGCATCGCACGTCCCTCTCTCCACCTCCGTTCCTCCGCGCGGCCTGCCGACCCCGGACTGCTGTCCAGGGGCCCAGGCGGTGCTGTGTCTTCGTCCGTAGGAGACGCCCTTGATGCCCTGTGTTCCCGCCCGTTTCAGTGCCGCCGACGATCCGTGGATCGATGTCCGAAGCGGCACCGCCTACCGTCAGGTGGGCCTGCGGGACTTGTTTCTCCACGCCCACACCATCGATGACCTGGCGATGCCGAACGCGCCGTCAGCGTCCGGGCTGCTGCGCATCACCGCTGTCATCACCGCCCGCATCACCGCCCTGGACGATCCGGCGCTATCCGCCGACCAGTGGAACGCCCGCCGCTGGGATCTGCTGTCCTCACCCGACGGCTTCAACCCCGCTGCGGTGAATGCCTATTTCGACAACAAAGCCCACTGCTTTGAGGTGTTCGACCCGATGCGGCCCTGGCTGCAGGACCCGCTGCTGGCATCCCAGTGCAAAGCCCCCTCGGGTATCAACAAACTGGTCTTTGGCCGCCCGTCCGGCAACAACCTCGCCTGGCTGAGCCCGCACCACGACCTCGACCCGGCACCCGTACCGACCGCCCAAGCCCTGCAGCACCTGCTCATCCACCACTACTACGGCGCCAGCGGCGGCAATACACCACGCACCGTCGGCCGCCGCGCCCCCCGGCACGTGGGCGGACGCAGCGGCCCGCTGCGCTCGACGGTCTCCTTCCACCCGCTGGGCCGCACCCTCTACGAGACGCTCCTGGCCCAGGTCCCCAAGCTCGCCGGGGAGCAGACCGGCACCGATCTGTGTCCGTGGGAAGACCCCGCCCCGGCCGCCCCTGACGGCCCGCCCGCCCCGATGACCTGGCCGGGGCGGATCCTGACCGGCCGTTCCGAGCACGCGCTGCTGCTGGTGCCCGGCCGCGACGGTTCGTGCGTCCGCGACGTGTACCTGACCTGGGCCACCGAGCGTCCACCGCTGCCGGCCACCGACCCCTACCTGGTCATTCACACCAACGGCAAAGCCAAACCCGCACTGCGCCGCTACCCGCGCCGGGCGGACGCCGACAAGGCCTGGTGGCGGGAACTGGAGGCACTGCTGCTGGCGCCGGACGAACGCCGCGCTTTCCGCCGGCCGCAGATCTTCGACACCCTCAACGATCTGCCCGAACCCGTCCGTGCCAGCCTGCGGGTCCGTGTCCACGGCTTCGACCAGGACGGCAAGGTCAACAACCGGCGCTGGTACACCGCGATCACCCCGCCGATTTGGGCCTGGGCCCAGGAACACGACCCGGAACGCGCCGAACGGATCGCCGAATGCGTCGCGGCGGCAGAACACCATGCCGGGCGGCTGACCTACCTGGCCGGCCAGGCATGGAAAGACACCGTCAACGGCCCCGGCCGCCCGCAGGACGGCCGCACCCTCGGAAAACCCGAGAAGAAATCGGCGTCCCCGTGGGTGGAACCGGCCCGCGCGGCGTACTGGCCGCTGGCCGAGCGGGCGTTCTGGCGCCTGCTCGACCAGCCGGACCTCTCCGTCCGGCGGGCGTTCGCCACCGCCGCGGAGCAGGCGCTGCGTACCGCCACCGCAGGCGACCGCGTCCGCCTGCGGCATGCCGCCCGCGCGGTTGCCGCCGCCGTGGCCGAACTCCACCGACCCCCGCGCACCCGACCGGAAGAGGAACGCCGCTGATGACCACGGCCGCCGAACGCCGCCGCCACTACCAGGACTTCACCACCGAGATCCTCAAGCTGTGCGCCGACCCAGGCGTGCGCAGAGACCTCAGGGACGGCCGTGGCCGCCCGGTCAAGGAATGCCTGCGGATGCACAGATACCTGACCGTGCGCACCGCCGGCCACGGCCGGCGCCACGCCCACTACACAGTCGCTTCCCTCATCGCCCTGGCCGACCCCCTCGAAGCACTGCGCACCCGCCCCACCCCCGCCCCGCAGCCCGCTGCCGGCGAACTCGCCGCGCAGCCCCCCTCCACCGACCTGTGCCCGTCCCCCGTCACCGACCCGAGCAGCACACCTGCGGCGCCCCCAGCCGCACAGATCTCTCCGTCCGGCCCGCCGGACGCCTCCGGCCCCGGGCAGTGCGACCCCGCCGCCTACACGACTGCAGCCTGGCGCAAGCGCCCCAACCTCGGCGTGACTCTGGCACGCGCGGTACGCCGTGCCGGCTTCAACGAGGACCGCACGGACGACCTCCTGCATGTCATCGTCCGTGTCGATGACGACCACCTTCACCAGCACCTGCTGCCCTCTCTGACCGACCGGCTGCTGCGCGCGGGACTTGCCTGGGACTGGCCCGTCCTGCTCGACGACCTCGCGGTCCGCGTCTTCGACCCGGACCAGGTCGCCACCCGCTGGCTGGACGCGTTCTACCTCACCCTCAACCCCATCAAGGACTGATGACATGACCAGCGGCTCCCGCTTCCTCGACCTCCACGTCCTCCAGCCGGTCACTGCCTCCAACCTGAACCGCGGGGAAAGCGGCCACCCCAAAACGATCAAATTCGGTGACGCCGAGCGGGCCATGGTCTCTTCGGCAGCCTGGAAGCGGCCGGTGCGCCTGGAGATGGAGGACGAACTCGGCGAGAGCGCCGCCCGTACCCGCATGGTCCCTCCGGTTCTCGCCGACGCCCTGCGCCAGCACGGCTGGCCGCAGGATCTGGCGGACTTCACCGCAGCTCAGGTGGCCCTGAGCGCCAAGACCGGCGGGCTGAAGACCAACCCGCAGCAAGGCCACCGCACCCAGGCCATGCTCTACCTGCCCGCCGACGTCACCGGCCGTCTGCTGCAGATCTGCACCGGCCACCGCGGCGAACTCGAGCAGGCTCTGGCCGACCAGAACGCCACAGGCAAGCAGGCCCCGACCGTCCTGCCCACCAAACGGATCGCGGCCGAGCTGACCCGCCGCACCACCACTATCAACCTGTTCGGGCGGATGCTCGCTGAGATTCCCACCGGACACGTCGACGGCGCCGTGCAGATGGCACCCGCGTTCACCGTCCACGACGCCCGCCCGCAACCGGACTTCTTCACCGCAGTTGAGGACTGGCCCCGACCGGGTGAGGCCGGCAGCGCCCACCTGGAGACCGCCTTCCTGACCGCAGGCGTGTTCTACCGCTTCGCCACTGTCAACGTCACCACACTCATCACCAACCTCGACGGCGACACCGCCGCCGCGCAGAAGCTGATCGACCTGTTCGTCTGGACCTTCACCATGGCGATGCCCCAGGGTAAGAAGACCTCCACCGCACCTCACGGCGTACCCGACCTGCTTCACTACGCCGTGCGCGACCGGCGGCCGATCTCCTACGGCGCGGCGTTCGAACAGCCCCTGACCGCCCGAGGACAGGGCTACACCGCCCCCGCCCGGCAGACACTGGCCGACTACGCCGCCACCATCGACCGCCTGGTTGGCACCCGCCGCCGCATCGCGCACGGCCACGCCACCGCAGCCGGACACCCCATCGACCAACTCGGCACCTGCCACGACGGATTCGAGGACCTGGCAGCAGCCTGCGCTGCCGCCGCACTGAACCCCACCCACCCCGCGCGGGACGCGGCATGAGCCGTGGGCTGGTACTGCGCCTGGCCGGCCTGCTGCAGTCCTGGGGAGAAACAGCCGCCTTCCCTCACCGCGACACCGCCGCCTTCCCCACCCGCTCCGCGCTCATCGGCATGTTCGCCGCCGCCCAGGGCCGCACCCGGGAACAGGCCCTGGACCCCTACCCGGACCTTCCCAGCACCCCCAGCCACCACGACCTGGTCTTCACCCTCCGCATCGACCGGCCCGGCACCCCCCACCGCGACTTCCAGACCGCAGGCGGCGGACGCCCCCACGGCACAGGCCTGCGCACCGCCGCCGGCGGATACCGCAGCCAAGCCAAATCAACCCTCGTAACCTACCGCGACTACCTCGCCGGAGCCGTCTTCACCATCGCCGTGCAAGGACCCGCGCCACTGCTGCAGCACATCGCCGGCACCCTGGCCGAGCCCTGCTTCTCGCCCTACCTCGGCAGACGCAACTGCCTGCCCGACGAACCCCTGATCATCCACACCGACATCCCCGACCCGGTGACCGCACTGCGCACCGCGGTACCGCTGAGCCTTCGGCACCCACCCGCTCCAGGCGCCACGCACGTCCCGGTCACCTTCGTCCACGAACACCCCCCGTCCCCCGGCGACACCCCACACCGCGAAAGCCCCAGCCAGCCCGGCGACTTCGCCCCCCACAGCCGCACGCACCTGCTGCGGCCGCTATGGCAGACCACCGAAAACCTGCCCGCCGCCCTGTACGCCGGGCCCCAGCCGATCGAGGCACTCACCGACTACATCCTCAAGGACCCTTCATGCCCATGACCCTGACCCGCATCGTCGTCAACCGCGGCCACCGCCAGGCCCGCGTCGACCTTGCCAACCGGCCAGGAATGCACAAGACCCTCATGCGGCTCCTCGCCCGCCCCGAAGGCTCCACACCCCGCAAGAACGGCGGGCTGCTGTTCCGCCTGGAGCCCGGCCTTGACCCTGTACTGCTAGTACAGACCGCCGACACCCCGGACCTGACCGGCCTGCCCGGCGGCTACGGCACCGCCGACACCCGCGACCTGACCCCCATGCTGACCGCCCTCACCCCCGGGCTGCCGGTGCGCTACCGCATCACCGCCGCCCCCACCGCCTACCGCCCCACCGGCGCACCACCCGACCCGGTCACCGGCCGCCGCCCCCGAGGCAAGATCACCAGCCTGCAAGGCCACGATGCACAGGCCTGGTGGCAGCGCCGAGCCAGCACCGCCGGCCTGCAGCTGACCGGACCCACCGAAACCCTCGACCGCCCCTTCCCCAGCCCCGAGCGGCCCGCCCCCTTCTACAGACTCACTCAGTTCGACGGCACCGCCACCATCGCCGACCCGGGCCTGCTCGCCACCGCACTGCGCGAAGGCATCGGTAAGGGCAAGGCCTACGGCGCCGGCCTGCTCACCCTCGCCCCCGCCTAACCCCCGCCAGCACCCTCAGAAAGCACACCACGCACTGATGAAGCACACGCCCCCACCACCCCCCGACCCGACCCAACTCCGAGCCCTGGCCGTACGCCTGCTGCTGGAAGACGCCGCCGAGCACACCCCCACCAGCGGCCGTATGGCCGCCCTTGCCCGCGCACATGACGTTGATCCCCGCACCGTGCGCCGCTGGGTCGAGAACGCCCGCGCCAACGGCGGCACTTACACCCCGGCCGGCCGGCCGCACTTCGAACTCACCGATCACATGCTCGACGTACTGGCGCGCTGGCACGGCAACGTCAAACGCGCCCACCTGGAACTGAAAGCAGAAGCCAAAGAAGATCCCACGCTGCCCGAAGTGCCCGCCCGGGCCACCTTCCACCGAGCCGTGCACCGCCAGCTCAACCGCGGCCAACTCGCGGGCCTGCGCGGAGGAGAAGCCGCCCGCCGGCGCTTCGACGTCTTCGGTAAACGCGAACGCCACCACCGCAACTACGCCTGGGAGACCGACCACGTCGAAGCCAGCGTCAAAGTCATCATCGACGGCCACATCCGAAAACCATGGATCACATGGTTCATCGACTGCGCCACCGACGGCATCTGCGGCTTGGCCGTCACCCCGCAGACCCCCAGCCGGGAAAGCATCCTCGTCGCCCTGCGCGACGCCCTGCTCACCACCTCCAAACACGGCCCCTTCGGCGGCCGCCCCCAACGCGTGCGCGTCGACGGAGGCAAGGACTTCCTGTGCAAGACCGTCGGTGAAGCGATGGACCTTCTGGGCACCGAGCTCATCGTTCTGCCGCCCCGCCGTCCCGACCTGAAGCCCACCGTCGAAGCGGTCAACGGCGCCGTCAAGAAGACACTCTTCGCCGACATGCCCGGCTACACCGAAGCCCCCACCCTGCCCGGCGGCAAACCCATCGACCCCGACCCCGAACTCCTCCACTTCGAGGTCTTCGTCACCCTGCTCCTTAACTGGGTGCGGCAATGGAACACCGAGAACACCATCCAGGATTTGGGCGGCAAGACCCCCGCCCAGGCGTGGGCCGCCGACCCCACTCCCATCAGGACCGTCACCGCCAGGGACATCCACGCCTTCACCCTGGAACGCCTCGGAAAGCCGCTGACCATCACCAGCAAAGGCGTCCGCTGGCGCAAACGCGACTACTTCGCTCCCTGGATGGTGGGCAAAGGCGGAGAGAAAGTCCACCTGCGCTACATGCCCCACCACGACCGCTACGTCGAACTGTACGAACCGACAACCGGCCAGTACCTCGGCTCAGCCGTCATGGCCAACCAGGCTTCCCCCGCCGTACGTCGCGAACTGGACCGCGCCCGCCGACGCGAAGCCGACGAACTGCGCCGATGCCTGGAGAAGGCAGAGAAGAGCCGCAAGGCCCGCTACGCGGCCGTCAACAAAGGTCCCACACACAGGCTGGACGCCATCACCCAGGACCAGGCCATCCAGGAACTGCGCGAGCTGGGCGGCGCCGACCTGAGCAGCCAGGCACTGCCCGGCTTCCTGCCCCTTCCGGCACCCACCGACGGCTGGGCCGTGCCCCACCCCCGCACCGGCCCCACCGACTCCGACCAGCCCGAGGAGGACAACCAGTGAACACCACACCCACCTCCCCTTTCAGCGTCGGCCGACTCCCCGGCGAAGCCGACGACCACTTCCTCGGCCTCGAACACGCCGTTCCCATGGCCACCGACGCTGCCCTGCTCACGGAATCCCTGGTCGGCAAGGCCGTCACCCGCAAGGCCATCATCTGCATCCACGGACAGGTCGGCCTGGGCAAGACCTTCGCTGTCAACGCCGCCTGCCGCAAACTCGCCCCCGACACCACAGTGTGGCTGCAGTTCGCCCAAGCCCCTCACATGGCACAGATCCGAGCAGCCCTCTGGGACGGCCTGAACCTCCCCGGCCCAGCGCCGGTCAACACCACCCACATCTGCGACGACCAAATCAGCCAGACACTGGCCAGTACCTTCCATCTCCTCCTGCTCGACGAAATGCAACACCTGGGACCCACCGCCCTCGAGTATCTGCGGGATCTGTGGGACAAGAACAACAAAACAGCGAAGACCCTGGCCATCGTCCTCGTCGGCAGCGGCAACACCCGCCAGAAGATCCTGCACCGTAGCGCCCTGCACTCACGCGTCCACCGCTGGCAGCAGTTCAGCCCCCTCACCCCAGCCGAGATCCTCACCGTCATCCCCAGCTACCACCGACTGTGGAACGACGTCGAGGACGACGTACTGCTGTGGATCGACGATTGTGCCGGACACGGCTGCTTCCGCACCTGGGCCAATCTCACCGTCATCCTTCAAGACGCCCTCGATGACGACCCGAAACGGACCTTCAGCAAGGACCTCGTCCGCTGGGCATTCAGCCAACTCGATCCCACCACCCGTTTCCCCGGCCAAGTCGGCATCGACCGCTGAACCGGGCTGCTCACGCTCAAAGTCCCCGCGGCCACCACCGCCTCCGCAGCGACCGCGGAGGCTTCGGCCGGGCCATGGAATCCTTTGCCAACGACGGGTGATCTCAGGTCGCCGTCCTGCGCGTCATCCACGACCACAAGCTGCGCCGCATTCTGACCTTCCATCACCGTGTCGCAGATGCCCGTGCCTTCGCCACCACCCTGGCGGAGACGGCCGCCGGGACGGCCCCCGCGACACACGCGACGGACCAGGTCGTCTTGGGATGTCAGAGCCCGACGTCCCAACGTGGTGCGCGACGGTCGCCGGCAGCCGCGAACACCACGGTGAGGTAGGGGTCGATCTGGACCCGGAAGGTGCCTGTCTCCTCGTCACCGGTGACGTTCACGTCGTGGCTGGCGAGCAGTTGCCGGGTCTGGTGCAGGTCCGGCACCGCGACCCGCAACTGAGCGAGCGGCTCAGGCGGGGCGGGTGTGGCGGTACGGTCCTGGGTGAGGACGAGCTGACCGTAGGAGGCCCAGGCGGGGCCGTAGCGGTCGGGCGAGAGGCCGAAGAAAAACGACAGGACCCGGCGGACCTGTTCGGAGTCGGCGACCTGCACGTAGGCGCCTTGCAGCTGGGCCGCCGTCTGCGGGGTGCGCACCGGTGGCCGAGATGGCTCGACCCGGGCAAGGCCAGGGGATGAGGCGACGTCGAACAGCGCAGCCTGACGGTTCTCGGGTCGGCGCAGATGGAGGGTCTGGCCGTCCTCCGTCACCGCTACCAGCCACCGCTCCGCCTCGTCCTCCGGGGCCGGACTCACGTGGGCGTTGCGACGGTCGGGCAGCCGCAGCATGCGCGGGACGCTCGCCGCACGCGACAGCTGTTCGGCGAAAACGGTCCGGGCCCCCAGCGCCTGCTCGTGGGTCGGGGTCTGCATCCGAGCCTTCTCCGGTGCTGCGATAAGGCCCTCGGCCAGGTCGACGAGCAGGGCGCGGTCCTGGACGGTATGGCCCATCGCACCGAGCCATTCGGTGCCGAGCGCCGCGCCGAGCAGGGCACCGGTCATCGACGCCAGGGTGTCGGTATCGGCGCCGTCGAGACGGGCGGCGGTGGCAAGCGCCAGGTCCGGGCTGGAAGCCGACCGCGTGGCCAGATAGGCTGCCGCGACCGCGCAGAGCGTCCCGGACCCGCGACTGTCCTTGGCAGTGAGGCCCTGCCGAGTGAGGAACAGCGTCGGGGCGCTGACCGCGCCCTCCTTCAACTCTCTCTGTGCGGCACCCAGAAGTTGCTCGGCCTCCGTCGCTGCTGCAAGCCACACCTGATCGAACCGGCCCTCGAAGTGGCCGGCCGCACGGTCCTGCCACGCCTCCGGCAGGGCGCGCCAGAACGACTGCTGCCAGTGCTTCGCGTCGTCCAGCAACGTGTTGACCAGCCACCCGTAGGGCAGTGGCGGAGACTCGCGCAGGCTGACCCACAGCGCATAGGCGTGCGCGACCGCGCCGAGCAGCGCCCTCGGGTGGCCGTGGGTGGTGGCCGCGTCGCGGACCACGTCGATGGCGAGTTCATCGAACCGCAGGTCTTGGTGGTGGACCAGTACATGCGGGGCGATCCGCATCGCCGCGCCGTTCGCGCCGGTGGCGAAGTACCGGGCCACCGCCGCGGCCGGCCCGTCCCACGGGGCGCGGTCACGCGCCCAGGACCGGCAGGCGGCCTTGACACTGGCGCCTGCGCCACGCTCGTAATCCAGCAGGAAGGGCCACTCCACCCGCTCCAGCCACCTCAGCCACTGCGGGCCGGCCGCCAGCCGGGCACGGGCGACCGCGATCGTCATCTGCGTGTCGTCGCTGTAGTCGCCTGCGTCGACGTGCTCGGGGACACGCTGCTGCCGCGAGCCCGCGAACCGGTCCCAGGCGAAGAAGCCCCCCGAGGCGGGCACCTCTCCCAGCGGGCGAGTGCGGTCGCGCCGCTCGTAGGGCCAGCCCAGCGCGTCGCCAGCCGCTGCCGCCAGCAGCGTGCCGGTGGCGCGGTCACGCCAGGGGTGAAGGGCGGGCGAAGCATTCACGGGGTCACTCTGCCAGAGTCGTTCATGGGCTGACGGGATGCTCGGCGGGACGCTGACCGGCCCGCACCAGGTTGCTGAGCTGATACTTGTCGAACAGGTCGGGGGCCACCAGCATCGGCGGCAAGAGCTTCCCCGTGACCAGGTGGTCAGTCAGTCGATACCGCTCCAGTTCGGCCTGCTCCTTGGAGGCGACGATCACCGAGGTGATGGCGGTCGCGGACACCGGCCCGGGGATCAGCGCCTCGGCCTGGTCGTCGGTGGGCGCCCACAGCGGGTGCGCGGGCCCACGCCGCCGGGGGGCGTTGCCGGTCACCTGCGGTGCGAACATCGCCTCGAATGCAGCCAGGCCCCCGGCGACGTGAACTCCTTCGTGGCGGGCGGCGTTGAAGGGGCAGAACCCCGTCCCGGTCAGATCCAGCAGCCGCAGGTCGAGGGTGAGGATCACCCACTCCTGGAAGTGCGGATCAAGTCCCCGGGCCTTGTCCAGGTACCAGGTGTTGGGGTACTCGACGCTGCAGTTGATGTGGTGTAGGTAGCCGTCCAGGCGCCGCTGGTCGGTGGGGCGGAATCCCTCACTGCTCTCCCGCAGCTCCGCCGCCCCGCGCAACTCGCCCGTGGACAGGATGTGGCCCAGGCCCACGGCTTTGGTGAAGTGGCACAGCCGCGTGATGCCGCGCTGCTGCGCCCGCGCCCAGATCCCAGTCATGTCGGAAGGCTATAGAACAGGTCTGACATCGCGTCGGGCAATAGGCGAGTCAGCGGCCCGGAGCGCAGAATGACCAGTTCGCTGCGGGCACGGGTGACCGCCACGTACAGCTGCCGGGCCTCTCTGGCCAGTGCCTCCTCCAGCCCATGGGCGGCGACCTCGGTCGGCTTGGGCAGCTCGTCCACATCGCACAAGGGAAGGATCACCGAGTCGAACTCCAGGCCCTTGGCCGCCGAGTAGGTGCCGTAGAACACCCCCGGCCCCTTGGGCCACGACGGGAGTTCGCGGTGGATGCGGTAGTGCCGGTGCCGCGGATCCAAGTGCTGCCTGAGCACCGCCTCCTGGGCACGGGTCCGCATCAGCACTGCGACACGCCGGTCGGTGGCCAGGCCGTTAGCGTAGGAAGCCGCCTGTCTAATTCATAGAATTAAGCAACGCGCTAGGCCCCCTGGAGCCATTCGAGGTTCTTCGCCAAGAAGAGATGCCCGATGTCGCCAGCCGTCACGTAGAAGAACTTCCTGCCTACGCCGTAGGTCTCCTCCC